>URVK01000042.1 GCA_900551305.1 uncultured Collinsella sp. | reverse complement strand
GCCCCTTTTGGGGCGGCACGTTTTTGTATGGGGTCCCTGTCTTCACAATTTCCGTCAAGCTTTTGGTTAGATTTTGGTCAGTTGGCGTAAGGGTGGAAGGCCAAAAGATTGCTGACGAAAAAAGCTCAGAGAAAGTGCTGGTAGGGGAGTTGTTGAGCTTTTCGACAGCTTTTGAGCAAAAGAAACTTTGTGGCTATTGCCGGCGATTGCGTTGTCGCGGTCATGGCGGGGCGGGATGCTGGTCGTAAGCGTCGAATGCTCCGATTTTGGAGGCCAGCATGGATCTGTTTCTTGAGACTCCGCAGCAACAAGCTGAGCGCATGCTGCGTCAGCAGCAACGACTCATGGAGATGCAAATGCAGGGGGCGGCAGCCCAGCCCCCTGCGCAAAATGCCACGCCTGTGGTTTCGCCTGCGGGCGAATCGGCACCAGAGGCCTATTCCGTACAGCAAGATTCATATGCGCAGGAGCTCGCGTTCGACAAGCGTCGTGCGCGTCGTCGCCGCGTGGGCCAGCGCCTGCGCACATTGGCGATGATCGTGCTCATCCCGTTAGGGCTTGCGGTCATCTTTCTGGCGTCGTATGCCCTCACGTGCATCCTCAACGGCGCATCGCCCAACGAGGTGCTCCAACATCTAGCGGCCCTGGGCCAGCGCCTAGGCGACGTCATAACAACCATCCGCACCGGCTGGGAGAGCTAGCGTTTGTAACATTAGGACTTCTAGGGTGTAGGGATTATCGCCACAATCGGAATCCTTGCATCCTGTTGGTCCTGTCGTACGACTGAATAGTATTATTGAAGATAAATAATAATAGGATTTGTTATGTATAAGCAGGATTTAGAGCAGACCCCTCTTGGAGGATCTGGCGGTAATGAAGCTCTATGCCTTCCGTCCGAACGACATCATCGATCTTCATAGTCAGGCATTCGTCGACCGACTTGATTGGGGGCTGCTCGAACGGCTTATATTCGACGAGGGAGAAGCACTGGCGTCGTCGCCTTCGGAGCGGAGTTATCAAGAGATGGTCTGTGCATACAGGCAATACAAAAAGGAGGTGCTCGGTTGAATCTGACCTTTGAGGGATTCTTAAAAGGCTATTGCCGAGAGCTATCCGGACAGCAGTCGCTCAGTTTTAGAAAACTGGTTAAGCAAGCGACGACGGTTGCGCCGCGCGTGGCGGAGCCCCTGTTTTTGCTCGCTTTGGCACAGGGTAAAGCCGAATACGTTCTGGGCTTATCCGAGGGTTCGTGGATGGAAGAGGGTTACCGAGGCGTTTTGTCCTTGTACGCCCAAACGGGTAGCCTGGCATCTCTATGCGCCGAGGATAAACTTCCTAATCGTTATGCCAACGTTTGGCGTGCGTATAGAGCGGTGAAGGAAAAGCCAGTGGCGGACAGAAGGATCAACGCCCTGATGCGAAAAAGAACGTTGGGAGCGCTAGAGGAATCGGGCGTAACGCGCTACGGTCTCTGCCGCGATTTGAATCTGAATAAGGGAAACGTGTACGCATATTTAGCCGGTGATGACTCAAAGGTGAGCAGGGAGACGGCGCGCCGCATTATGGAATATGCGGAGGAGAGGGGCGCCCAAGAAGGGACCGGGCGCCCGGTGCGTATGGCGGGGTAAGATTGATCGCGGTTTTGATTGGTGCTCGATTGGGTTTGTTGGGCGGAGTTTATGTCTGCTATTGATATTGTGCTTGTTGTGATCGCCTTGGTGGCGGTGGGGGTTGCTGTGGCTTGCGCCCTCCAACTCAAGAGCCTGCGTGCCGAGTTGCGGGAGCGTGGCGACAGTAGCGCGGAAACGCTGGCAGCACTCGAGCAGGCTAACAAAGCGCTCGATGCCCTGAACGTCGCGCTGGCCGAAACCCGTTGCACGGCCAATGCCATCGCGCAGCAGCAGACGACCGATGCGGCCGTAGAGCAGCAACGTTACCTGACCATCGCGCGCGAGTTCTCGCAAGCCGGTGACCGGATGGATGATCTGCGCCGCGAGACCGCCCAACAGCTCGGCGCCAATCGCGAGGGCATCGAGCATCGCCTGGACAAGGTGCGCGAGACGGTCGATGCTCAGCTGGGTGCCATCCGCGAAGACAACAACGTGCAGCTCGATCAGATGCGCGCGACGGTGGACGAGAAGCTCTCTCGCACGCTCAACGACCGACTTTCGGCATCGTTTAAGCAGGTGAGCGACCAGCTCGAGGCCGTGTACAAGGGCCTGGGCGATATGCAATCTATCGCCACCGGCGTAGGCGACCTCAAGCGTGTGCTGGGCAATGTAAAAGCGCGCGGCATTTTGGGCGAGGTACAGCTGGGTGCGATCCTGACGGACATCCTCACACCCGACCAGTATCTGGAAAACGTTGCCACCAGGCCCGGCGCCTCGGAGCGCGTTGAGTTTGCCGTCAAGCTGCCGGTGGACGAGGGCGACCCCGTGCTGCTGCCGATTGACTCCAAGTTTCCGGGCGACGCGTACGAGCATCTGCTCGACGCCCAGGAGTCGGGTGACGCGGAGGCCGTTGCCGCGGCACGCAAGACGCTCGATATGATGGTGAAGCGCGAGGCCAAGGACATCTGCGAAAAGTACCTGAGTGTGCCGGCAACGACCAACTTTGGCATCATGTTCGTGCCATTTGAGGGCCTGTACGCCGAGGTCGTCAGCCGACCCGGGCTCATCGAAACCCTGGGCCGCGACTATCACGTCAACGTTGCCGGTCCCAGCACCATGGCGGCCATCCTCAACAGCCTGCAGATGAGTTACCAAACGTTTAAGCTGCAAAAACGCACCGATGACGTGCTGCGCGTGCTCTCCGCTGTCAAGGCCGAGCTGCCGCGCTATCAAAAGGCGCTGCGCCGCGCCCAGCAGCAGATCGAGACCGCGGGCAAAACGGTCGAGGGCATCATCACCACGCGCACCAACGTCATGGAGCGCAAGCTCAAGGACATCGACGCGCTGGAAGACGCCGACCAAGCCGATGAGATCTTGGGACTCACGTCCGCGAGCCTTCTCGCGGACCAAGAAGACGAGGACTAATTGCAACAAGACGGTGGGGCGCCGGCACAAACGCGGGTGCCCCGCTGCTTTTCGCATCGCGCTTGCCTGAAGTGCGCTTCAATGTGCAACAATGGCGTTTCGCCCTATCAGACGCGAAAGGGAGCCCATGTCTCAGAGAAGCACCAGCCCGCTCAAACGCTCAACCGTGCGCCGCACGCTGCAGCGTTTTTGGGATGTCACGCGCACGCAGCCGCTGATTGTCTTTCTCTCGGTGTTCTCGTCGGCGGGCTACATCTTTTTGCTGACGTTTGCCAATACCTATGTGATGGCCCTCATTGTCGACCGCGTTCAAGCCGGTCCCGTGGCGGGTGACCAGGTGTTTGAGGTCTTCGGCCCCTATATCCTGGCGCTCGTACTCGTTAACCTGGTGGGTCAGATCCTCTCCAAGTTGCAGGACTACACCGTCTACAAGCTCGAGATCGCGGGCAACTATCACCTGGCGCGCCTATGCTTCGACACGCTCTCCAACCAATCCATGACATTCCATACCAGCCGCTTTGGCGACGAGAACTCCCCCCAACCACTCCATGACTCTCAAACCCAGCCGCTTTGGCGGATCGCTCGTGAGTCAGACGAGTCGTTTTATGAGCGGCTATACGGGGCTGGTGGACGTGACGGTGTATTCGCTCATCCCCACCATCACCTCGGTCATCTGCACCGTGGCCGCACTCGCCCCGGTGGTGCCGACGTTTACCGTGATCCTGGTGGGCATCATGGTCGTCTACATCGCGTTTGTCTGGCTTATGTACAAGCGCATCATGCCGCTTTCGGCCGCGACGTCCGCCGCGCAGAACAAACTGTCGGGCGTGCTGTCCGACGCGGTCACGAACATCTTGGCCGTCAAGACCTGCGGGCGCGAGGACTTTGAACGCGATCTGTTCGACGCCGCCGATCGTGCCGCGCGCGACGCCGAGACGGTCTCGATGCACGCCATGATGCAGCGCAACTTTACGACATCGGGCCTTATCGTCATCACCATGGCCGTGGTGAGTGTGTTCGTGGCGGGCGGCAACGCGTGGTTTGGCATCTCGGCCGGCTCGCTCGTCATGATCTTTACCTACACCTATAACCTCACCATGCGCCTGAACTACGTGAGTTCCATGATGCAGCGCATCAACCGCGCGCTCGGCGATGCGGCTGAGATGACGCGCGTGCTGGACGAGCCACGTTTGGTGGCAGATGACCCGGACGCCCCTGAGCTCAAAGTGACCGAGGGCGCGATTGATTTTGAGCAGCTGAGCTTTGCGTACCGTGACGCTGCGGCGGGCGAGAGCGTGTTCGATAACCTGACACTTCATGTGGCGGTGGGCCAACGCGTGGGCCTGGTGGGCAAATCGGGCTCGGGTAAGACGACGCTCACCAAGCTGCTGCTGCGCCTGGACGATGTTCAGGGCGGCTGCGTGCTCGTGGACGGCCAAGACGTCTCGCGCTGCACGCAGCAGAGCCTGCGCCGCCAGGTTGCCTACGTGCCGCAGGAGGCGCTGCTGTTCCACCGCTCCATTCGAGAGAATATTGCCTACGGCCGCCCCGACGCCACTGATGAGCAGATTCGCGAGGCCGCGCGCCTGGCCAACGCCCTGGAGTTTATCGACCGCTTGCCCCGTGGCTTTGACACCATGGTGGGCGAGCGCGGCGTCAAGCTCTCGGGTGGCCAGCGTCAGCGCGTGGCTATCGCCCGCGCCATCCTAACCGACGCGCCGATTCTGGTGCTCGACGAGGCGACCTCTGCCCTCGACAGCGAGTCCGAGGCGCTGGTGCAGGAGGCGCTCGAAAACCTGATGCGTGGACGTACCTCCATTGTGGTGGCGCACCGCCTGTCCACCGTGGCGGCGCTCGACCGCATTGTGGTGCTGGCCGATGGCGAAATCGTCGAGGACGGCACGCATGCGCAGCTCGTCGAGGCGGGTGGCGAGTATGCGAGCCTGTGGGGCCGTCAGACCGGCGCATTCTTGGAGGCGTAAGCGTCTCGGACGTGGGACAATTGTGCCCATAAGTTTATTGTGCCGTTGAGCCGAGGAGTCGTTATGCCACGCGAGACCAATGCCGCCAAACGCGAGCGCGCCGTTGAGGTGTGCGAGCGCCTCAACCGTCGCTATGGCCCGGTCGAGTGTTTTCTGGATCACGAGAATCCCTTCCGCCTGCTGATCGCGGTGCTGCTCTCGGCGCAAACGACCGATGCGCAGGTCAACAAGGTGACGCCGAAGCTGTTTGCCCAGTGGCCCACGCCCGAGGCCATGGCCGGGGCGAGCGTGGCTGACGTGGCAGGCACCATCAAGTCACTCGGCTTCTACAAGAGCAAAGCCAAGCATGCCGTCGAGGCTGCGCAGATGATTGTCGCCGACTATGGCGGCGAGGTACCGGCCGACATGAAGGAACTCGTGAAGCTGCCGGGCGTGGGACGCAAGACGGCGAACATCGTGCTCAACGTGGGGTATGGCATCGTGGAAGGCATTGCGGTGGACACGCACGTCAACCGGATTGCGCACCGCCTGATGCTGAGTCCCAAGACGCATGCAAAGGAGCCGCTCAAGACCGAGCAGGATTTGCTCAAGATTTTGCCGCACGAGTATTGGGAGTCGGTTAACCATCAGTGGATCACCTTCGGTCGCGAGATCTGCGACGCCCGCAAACCCAAATGTGACGAGTGTCCGCTGGCAGATTTGTGCCCCAGCGTGCGCGTAGCGGGATAGGGCGGAACGCATCTTCGTCTGGCGTTTTTTGCGGGGCTGGGTTTGCCCTTGAGCCGGAGTCCTCTCCATGCGCTACCATGACAGACAATGTATTTGACGTACGACCCGCCGAGCTTGCCCCGGCGGGCTTTTGGCGTTGCGATGCCGGAGGAACAGCATGCTCATTCACCGTATAGCCGCGCAGCTCTACACTGCCGAGGCGCTGCAGACCGTCGAGGCCGGACTCGATGCCGGCGAGGACGTGACGCTGGCCGTGTCGCAGTCGGGCCGCACGCTTATGGCGGCCGCCCAGTTTGCGCGCCGTCCGCGCCCGACGGTCTACATTGTGAGTGGCGAGGATGCGGCCGATCGCGCCGCGCGCAGTCTTGCCGCCTATGTGGGCCTGGCGCACGTGTGCCGTTTTCCCGAGCGCAAGGACTATCCGTGGCGCGAGCAGGCGCCCGACGACGCCGTGGTGGCGCAGCGCTGCGAGGCTCTGGGGCGCATCGTGCGCGGGGACAACTGTATCATGGTTGCCTCGGCCCGCGCGCTGCTGCGCTGCGTGCCGCCGGTCGAGAGCCGCTATTGGGAGTCCACGACCTTTGCGGTGGGCGAGGAGATTCCTTTTGATGAGGTGTCGCAGCGCCTAGTGGGCATGGGCTACACCAATGCCGGCGCCGCCGACGCGCCCGGCCTGTTCCGCGTGCACGGCGACACCGTAGAGGTGTTCCCCGCGCAGGAAAAGGCGCCCGTGCGCATCGAGTTTTTTGGCGACGAGATCGATCGCATCCGCCGCATGGTGAGCTCCACGGGGCAGACCATCGGCAACGAGGATAGCATCGAGATCTTCCCCTGTCGCGAGCTGGCGCTTACCGACGAGGCCGTCCACAACATGCATGTGGCGCTCTACCGCGCCAGCCAGGACGACAGCAAGTTGGCGGCGCTGCTCGAGATGGTGGATGCGCGCATCGTCACGCCTGAGCTCGACCGCTTTTTGCCGGTGATGTACGGCCAGACCGTGAGCCCGCTGTCGCATGTGAGCGGCAAGGCACGGGGGGTGCTGTCCGAGCCGCGCTCGCTGTTCGACGACTGCCTGCGTGCCTACGAGGATATCGAGGCCCGTGCCGGCGAGGCGGGGATTGACCGACTGGATGGCCTGTATGTACGTGCCCAGCAGCTCGATTTTGGTGCCCAGCAGCGCCTGAACTATGTGAGCCTGATTCGCGCGGGCGGTGCGGTTACGGCAGAGCTTAAGATTGAGCAGCCGGCCATCGCGGGCTCGGACAACCGTTTTATGACGCGCATTCAGGAAGTCGTGGGCAAGCGCTATGCCTGCGTGTTTGCCATCCCCGATCGCGGTGCGCGCGAGTCGATGGAGCTCACCTTTGGCGACGAGGGCATTACCTTTGAGGAGTCGCTGACGGCCGCGCCCGAAAATGCCGGCGTCATTGGCGAGCGCGTACGCGTGGCAGCGGCGGATTCCGCCGACCGTGCCGCACGCCAGGAGGCCCATGCTTCCATTCGCGAGCGTAAGGCCGACGCGCTCAACGCCCGCTCGCTCGAGGCGGGTGCCGACCAGGCTGCCGCCGGCGCCGCCGTGCCCACTATTTCGCGCGGACGTGTGACCTTTGTCGATGCCGCCTTGCCGCAGGGCGTAGTGGTGCCCGATGCCAACCTGGCCGTGTTCTCGATCGCCGACCTCAACGCCCGCATGGACGCCAACCGCAAGGTGGACATTACGCAGATCACGTTCCCGTTTAAGCCGGGCGACTACGTGGTGCACGCCACCCACGGCATCGCGCTCTTTAGCGAGATCGCGCGCCAGGAAGTGGGTGGCAAGGAGCGCGACTACTTTTTGCTGGAATATGCCGACGGCGACAAGCTCTACGTGCCGCTCGAGCAGGTCGACCGTATCACGAGATACGTCGGTCCCGACGGCGACAAGCCGCGCCTGACCAGGCTCAACACCGCCGACTGGACGCGCGCCACCAACAAGGCGCGCAAAAACGCCAAAAAGCTGGCGTTTGACCTGGTCGACCTGTATACGCGCCGCTCGTCGATTACCGGTATCGCCTGCCCGCCCGATACGCCCGAGCAGATCGAGATGGAGGAGAGCTTTCCTTACGACGAGACGCGCGACCAGCTGGAGGCCATCGCCGACATTAAGGCCGACATGGAGGCGCCCAAGCCCATGGACCGCCTGCTGTGCGGCGACGTGGGCTTTGGCAAGACCGAGGTCGCCCTGCGCGCGGCGTTTAAGTGCGTCGACTCCGGCCGCCAGGTCATGGTGCTCTGCCCCACGACCATTCTGGCCCAGCAGCACTACGAGACATTCTTTGAGCGCTTTGCCCCGTTTGGCCTTGAGGTCGAGGTGCTCAGCCGCTTCCGCACGCCGGCGCAGCAAAAGCGCGCGCTCAAGGCGTTTGCCGAGGGCACGATCGATGTGCTCATCGGCACGCATCGTCTGCTTTCGGCCGATGTGAACCCCAAGAACCTGGGCCTGGTGATCATCGACGAAGAGCAGCGCTTTGGCGTGCAGCACAAGGAGCAACTCAAGAACCTGCGCGAGCAGATCGACGTGCTCACGCTTTCGGCAACGCCCATTCCGCGAACCATGCAGATGGCCACGAGCGGCGTGCGCGACATGAGCCTGATCACGACGCCGCCGACCGGGCGTCGTCCCGTGATCGTGCACGTGGGGGAGTACGACCCCGATGTGGTGAGCGCGGCGATTCGCCTGGAGGTGGGCCGCGGCGGTCAGGTGTATTACGTGTCCAACCGCGTCAAGACCATCGACGACGCCGTGGCGCGCGTGCACGAGGCCGCGCCCGAGGCGCGCGTGGGCGTGGCGCACGGCAAGATGAGCCCGCGCGAGGTCGAGGACGTGATGATCGAGTTTGCGACCAAAAAGATCGATGTGCTCATCGCCACGACCATCGTGGAGAGCGGCATCGACAACGCAACGGCCAACACGCTCATCATCGAGGACTCGCAGCGCCTGGGTCTGGCACAGCTCTACCAGCTCAAGGGCCGTGTGGGCCGCTCTGCCACGCAGGCCTACGCGTACTTTATGTTCCCGGGCGAGCTGCCGCTCACCGAGGAGGCCACGGCGCGCCTGACCGCACTTTCCGAGTTCCAGGACCTGGGCAGCGGCATGCGCATCGCCATGCGCGACCTGGAGATTCGCGGCGCCGGCTCGCTTATGGGCGCCGAACAGCACGGCAACCTGTCGAGCGTGGGCTTTGACCTGTTTACGCAAATGCTGGGCCAGGCGGTGGCCGAGGCGCGCGGCGATGACGACGCCGGCGTGGAGGCGGCGAGCGTGGGTATTAACCTGCCTGCCGATTACTTCTTGTCCGAGGAGTACCTGCCGGCGGTGGACCAGCGCGTGCTCGTGTACCGTAAGCTCGCGGCGGCCGAGGACCTGGAGAGCATCGACGAGGTGCAGGAAGAGACCGAGGCCGCGCACGGTGAGCTGCCGCTGGCGGGGCTCAACCTGTTCAACCGCGCGCGCATCCGCATCCGCGGCGAGCGCTTGGGGCTCGAGAGCGTCACGCTCAGCGGCGGCCGCATCACGTTTTTGGGCGTTGACGTGCCCAAGAAGGTGGCCTTTGAGCTTAAGACCCGCTATGGCGCGGTGAACTTCCCCAAGAGCCGCAAACTGTCGGTACCCTACAAGGCAGGCGCCGGTGCGGGCAGCGGCCTGGGTCGCGGTCTCGACGCCAACGACGGCACCGGCCCCGTGGCCGCGGCACTCATGCTGCTGCAACAGCTGGGTGCCAGCGACGACGACTAACGGGTCGACGCTGCAAACGCTCCATTTGGGCAATCTGACCCTCACTCGTCGGTCGCGTACGCAAGTACGCTTCCCTCCTCCTTCGGGCCACCTTGCCACAAATGGAACGTTTTCGCTCACTTATGCTCAACCTGTAAGGGTATTTATGGGACAAAGCTATCTTTGCCCCACCACGTTGCGGGTCGACCCTTCGCCCGATCGAAAGGAAAGCATGTTCGGATACATCTATAAGAAAGATGTCGCCATTATCGCGGTTGCCCTGTGTCTTTGTCTGGGCGCGGGCAGTTTCTTCGATTATCAGATCTCGAGCGCGCTGTTCAATATCGGCAGCATGTACGGTCGCTTTATCGAGGCCGCCGG
>URVK01000041.1 GCA_900551305.1 uncultured Collinsella sp. | reverse complement strand
ACGCGCCCTTCCCCCCGCCCCACGTCTTGGTGTGGGCCGCCCATCCGCTGGCGGGCCGCTCCAGCGTGACGCTCGAGGACCTGGAGGACTATCCCTTCCTGTCCTACGAGCAGGGCAGCTACAACTCGTTTTACTATTCCGAGGAACTGACCTCGACGTTTGAGCGCCGCAAGAATATCCGCGTGCGCGACCGTGCGACACTGTTCAACCTGGCCATGGGCCTCAACGGCTACACGGTGTGTTCGGGTGTGATCAGCCATGAGCTTAACGGTCCCGGCATCATCTCGATTCCGCTTGATGTAGACGAGTACATGGAGATTGGCATCATCACGCGCAAGAACACGACACTTACGCGCTACGGGCAGGCCTATATCGACGCGATTCGCCAGCATATCTAGGCTGCTGTGCTCCGCGCGGGTCAAATCTCTTTATGGCAGTCCAGACTGATATAGGAAACGTCTATATCAAACTGATATAAACGTATATTTTACGATGTCCATATGAGCGCTCATACTCTGTCCCAGTAAAGCAACCAATGCAAAGGGAGATATCTATGAGCACTTCAATTCAACCGAACGCGCCGTTTCGCGCCGATATCGTCGGCATCTTTCTTCGCCCGAAGGCCGTAAAGGACGCCCGCGCTGCCTATGCGGCAGGCACGCTTGATGCCGAGGGGCTTAAGGCCGTCGAGGACGATGCCATTCGCGATTTGGTGGCAAAGCAGAAGGCCGCCGGTCTGCAGGTCATCACCGATGGCGAGTTTCGCCGCAGTTACTGGCACCTCGACTTTATGTGGGGGCTCAACGGCATTGAACGCCGTACCTCGCGTACGGGCTATATGTTCCACGACGAGGAGACCACGGCCGATACCGCCGTGGTAACCGGTCCCATTAGCGGCGAGAACCACCCATTCGTCGAGCACTTTAAGTTTGTCAAGGCGCTTGAGGGGGAGGGTCAGGTCGCACGTCAAACCATTCCGGCGCCGATCCAGACGTTCTCTGAGGTCACGCTCGATCGCTGCGACGGCCAGCAGGAGAGCCTGCGCGCTGTCTATAAGACCGATGAGGAGCTTGCCGACGCCATTGCAGCCGCTTATCGCACGGTGATCGCCGACCTGTACGCTGCAGGCTGCCGCAACATCCAGTTTGATGACTGCACCTGGGGCATCTATTGCGATACCGACTTTGTGTCCAAGACCGGAATGAGCCCGGTTGATCTGCAAAAGGTGAGTGAGCTGGGCGTGGCGCTCAACAACGCCGCCATCGAGGGCAAGCCCGACGACCTGGTCATTAACACGCACGTGTGCCGTGGTAACTACCACTCTACCTATGCCTTTGAGGGCGGTTACGATCCCATCGCGCCGTACCTGTTTGCGCATGAGAATGTCGATGCGTTCTATCTGGAGTTCGACACGCCGCGCGCCGGCGGTTTTGAGCCGCTCAAGTACGTTGCCCCGGGCAAGAAGGTCGTGCTGGGCTTGGTAACCACCAAGGCGGCAGAGCTCGAGAACGAGGATGCCATCGTCGAGCGTATCCGCGAAGCTGCAAAGTACGTGCCGCTCGAGAACCTGTATCTGTCGCCCCAGTGCGGCTTTGCCAGCTGCGAGATTGGCAACAAGCTGACCGAGGACGAACAATGGGCAAAGATCGCGCTGGTCAAGCGCGTTGCCGAGCGCGTTTGGCAATAGCGGTAACGTTCGCAGGTGACGGCGCGTGCGAGACATGGCGCATCGCGTACAATGGTTCGGATCGTATCGTTCGGGCAGGTAATCCGCTATGCCCGATCGCCCCTCCATTCGAAAGGACATCCATGTCCCAATCCTCGACGCCCGCTGTCGCCGATGCCATCTACGATGCGTCGTCGCTTGGCCGACCGCGCATGTTCCTGCTCGGCCTGCAGCATCTATTTGCCATGTTCGGCGCCACGGTGTTGGTGCCCGTGCTCACCGGCCTCTCGGTCTCGGCAACGCTGTTGTTTGCCGGCTTGGGCACGCTGCTGTTCCACTTCTTGTCGCGTGGCAAGGTGCCGGCATTTTTGGGCTCATCGTTTGCCTTTATTGCCGGTTATGCCGCAATCGCGCCCAACGGCGAGACCGAGCTTTTGCCCTACGCCTGCCTGGGCGTAGCTTGTGCCGGTCTGCTCTATCCGGTGCTGGCGGCGCTCTTCCGCGCGTTTGGCGCCAAGCGTGTCATGCGTTTCTTTCCGCCGGTGGTGACTGGCCCCATCGTCATTTCCATCGGCTTGATCCTGGCAAGTTCCGCTATTGCTAACTGCCAGACCAACTGGCTTGTGGCTGTCATTGGCGTTGCCGTTATCGTCATCTGCAACATCTGGGGCCGTGGCATGGTCAAGATCGTGCCGATTTTGCTGGGCGTTGTGGTGAGCTATGCCGTTGCGGCTGCGCTCGGCGAGGTTGATTTCTCGGGCGTTGCCGCCGCTCCGTGGGTCGGTCTGCCCATCGTGTGGGACAACACCGTGTTTGCACTCTTTGGGCCGCAGTTCGATAGCGGTCTTGCCACGACGGCCATCATCACCATCATGCCGCTGGCCTTCGCGACCATGATCGAGCATATCGGCGATATCTCTGCTATCGGTTCGACTTGCGAGCGCAACTACATTGCCGATCCCGGTCTGCATCGCACGCTGCTCGGCGACGGCCTTGCCACGATTCTGGCTTCGCTCTTTGGCGCTCCGGCCAACACTACGTATGGTGAGAACACCGGCGTGCTCGCCCTGACGCGCGTGTTCGACCCGCGCGTAATTCGAATTGCCGCGTGTTGCGCCATCGTGCTTTCGTTCTGCCCCAAGTTCGCGGCTGTCATTGCGGCCATGCCGGCGTGTGTGATCGGCGGTGTGTCGCTCGTGCTCTACGGCATGATCAGCGCTGTGGGCGTCCGCAACCTCATCGAGAACCAGGTCGATTTCCAGAACAACCGCAATGTGCTGGTGGCGGCTCTGGTGCTCGTGCTTTCGCTCGGCATTGCTTACAGCACCGCCAGTGCCATCGTGCTGGAGCTGGGCGGCGTGACCATTTCGCTGTCCGGCATTGCCGTGGGCTCACTGGTGGGCATTGTGCTCAACGCCATCCTGCCGGGTAACGACTTTGAGTTTGATGTCTCCGAGCTTGAGGAGGCTGCTGAGTAGCAGCTGCGTTCAGCTAAAACAAGATATGGTGCCCATGCGTATATGCGTGTGGGCACCATTTTTAATGTGTCAGTATCCAGTGGATGCCGCGGGCCATGCGTAAGTCGGTTTGGGCAAAGTGATTGCCGGGGTTGAGCTCCAGCGTTGTTGGAATGCCGCGCTCGACGAGCAACACTTCCATCGCGCGTGTGTCGTCGAGTACATGCCGCATCATGCGGTTGGGCGTCTTGGTTTCCTTTTTGCCGAGTGACAGGTAGACGGCTTGCGGGCTGCCGGCAAAAGGGGCCGTGCTGGCACGGTCGACAAAGTCGGGAAACCATAGCGACCCCGATGCGCTCGCGGCGCGGTCAAAGGCGTCGGTTTGCCAGAGGGACCAGAGTGCGAAGAGGCCCGCGAGCGAGTAACCGGCAATGCCGCGCCAGGTGGGCGGCTGAGGAAGCGACGACTCGACCTGGGGGATTATCTGATTCAGCAGCTCATCAAGAAAATCGGCAGCTTGGCCGCCGAAAGGCTCGGCATCGCGTACGGTCCCGTCGCATGCCCAGGGGCTCAGCTCGCGATTCCAATCGAGCCCGCCAATGGTGACGAGGGCGAATGGCGGACAGTCGAGCTCTCGGCAACACTTATAAACCTCGCTGCCGTCGCCCACGACCACAGGAAGGTAGATGACAGGCGCGCTTTCCGTATGATTCGAATAAACGGTTATCTGCTTTTGATGCGCTTCCATGACGGGCTTCTCTCAGTGTTGTGATATCGGCAGCCCCAATTGTCGCACGCCAGCGTATGCCGGTTGGGCTAGACCAAAGACAATCTCGTGCATCCCCTGCGGACGCATATGGAAAACGCCACCGCCGGAGGGGAGCTCGGCGGTGGCGTTGTTAAACGGTGCTGGGGCTCGGGGCCTTCGCGGGAGCTGCCATGTGCGCAGAGGCGTCTAAGAACGCTTACGGCTCGCCATGGTGCCTGCGGCGATAGCGGCTGTTCCCGCAAGGACGGTTGCCACGATGGCCGCACCCGAGGTGTCGCCGGTTGCCGCGAGCACGCCGGTAGTCTTGGCTTTCGTGGTTGAAGCCGCAACGGCCTTGGTCGGCTTTGAGCCCTCAGGCTTGGGGTTCTGCTTGGACTCCGCGGGCTTGCTTTCTGCGGGCTTGGTCTCGTCGGGCTTGGGGTCTTCCGGCTTGGCTACCTCGGGAGGTGCGATGGTCGTACTTTTGGCGACTGCTTTGATATAGAGGGAGTCGACCGTGGCGTCGCCCGTGCCGATGGCTTGGCCTGCCTCGTAGATGCCGTCACGGAGCTTGCGATAGTCAATGACCTTGCCGCCTTCGGGCGTCTGGATGGCGGCGTTCTCAATTTTGATGGTGCCGATTGTCTTGCCGTCAGCGCTCATGGCACGGGCAAAGATTGCCGCTGTATCTCCTTCGGCCGTTACCTTGCTGCGGATGATCGAGATGACTGCGGGTGTGATGCCCTCGCTGGTCTGGGCGATGATGCCGATGTTCTCGCCTTGGGGTTCGCGCCTCGTCTCGCCATCTTGGTTTTCGCTGTAGGGGATGGGGCCGTCGCCGTTCTCGACATAGCGGGCTATGGCCTTGACAACGGAGTCGCTGATGTAGATGTGGCCGCCCTTCTCGTTGGGTCGATCGTTTCTGGTGGAGAATGCAGCCGAAACCTCGCCTTCCGCAAACGCGTCCACGGTGGAGCCGTTCTTGAAGACGATGTCGTCCTGGTAGGTGAAGAGGGCGTTGGCGCCACCGTATCTGCCTTTACTTGCACGGACCGTCACGTTTGCATGATCGAGGGTGATGCCCTTGTGGGCATAGACGCCATATTCAACACCGTTTACGTTGAGGGAGGCGTTTGTGGCTGCGAGGCTGCCCTTGGCCTCGACGGCAGCGTCTTTCTCGGAGCTTGCCTTGACCTGGCCGCCGTCCGAGATGTTGATATTGCCGCCGCTCCAAAGGGCCTCACCATCGGCTGAGCTTGCCTCGACCGTCCCGCCACCCTTGATGGTGAGGTTCTTGTCGGCTCCAATACCCTTGTCCTTGGTAGCCCTGGCGGTGACGGCTCCGCTGTCGTCAATCGTGATATTGCCGTTTGCCCTGATGCCATCCGATGCACCCGTGGCGTTGACGTTGCCCGAACCTTTGATAGCGAGATTACCTCCGGCATTGATGGCATCAAACCCAGTGCTCGTGGCGTTGACGGATCCGGCTCCGTCGATGTTGATATTACCCGTGGAGAGGATAGCGTCCTCAGTAGATGTCACGCTGAGCGTGCCGCCCTCGTCGCCTTGGATATTGAGCTCGGCATTCTCGTTAGTGCCATGAGAAACGTTGATGCTTTCGATCCATTCGGCAGTGACGATGTTGGTTCCCGAGTAATTCACGTTGAGCTTGCCTGCGGCCTGGATCTCGCCGCCGTTATAGTTGTTGAGTTTCAAGTCGTCGGCGCCGTCCCACGACCAGGTACCGGCCTCGTCGCTCGCCGCGGTGTTGTACTTGTTGCCGCCGACCTTGACCCATTCCGCTGCGAGCGAGACGCTCGGCATGAGCAGCGAGCTCACCGTGAGCGCGCACACGGCGCCCGCGACGATGCGGCGCGTCACGCGGCGCCAGCTGCCGTGCGCGAGTCCTATGCGACGGCGAACGTCGGGTTCGGCAACATGGGTTCCGGCGGTAGTGTCATTGCGTTTGGGGGTCGTGAACAAGGCTGCCATGGTTGCTCCCGTTCTCATAGGGCCTATACGACTAGATTCAGCGTATCTGCTGGATGTTGCCGGCGGTAGTGCCGTTTGGAGGGCAAAATGGCCAAAATGGGGGAGAAATAGGCCGCACGCCGGCGCAGGGACCGGCGCTAAAAGAAAAGCGCGGGGCCGCATGGCGACTCCGCGCTTTATTGTTCAGCTTTTGCAGCCTTGCCCTTACGCTACGAAGAAGTAGACGAGGAAGGCAAGGGCCGCGATCCACCCGTCCCGTGCGAAAAAGTGTTTACGAGCGCTTGCGGCTCACCACGGCGCCCGCCACGATGGCTGCGCTCGAGGCGTCGCCGGTTGCTGCGAGTTTGCCGGCGATCTTGGCTCCCGTGGCTGCAACTGCAACGGTCTTGGTCGTCTTCGTGCCCTCGGACTTGGAACCCTCGGGCTTGGTCTCGCCTGGCTTCTCCTCGGGTTTGATCTCCTCGGGAGGCGCGATGACCGTGCTCTTGGTGACAGCTTCGTTATAGGGGGAGTCGATCACAGCGTCGCCCGTGCCGATGGTTTGACCCACCACGTAGAAGATGCCGTCATCGAGTTCTTCCTTGTTGCGATAGCCAATGATCTTGCCGCCTGTGGGCGTCTGGATGGGAGCGCCTTCGATCTCGATGGTGCCGATTGTCTCGCCGTCCGCGCTCACGGCAAGGGCGAAGATTGCCGCCGTGTCTCCCTCAGCTGTGACCTTACTGCGGACAATCGAGATGGTCGCGGGCGTGATGCCCTCCTTGGTCCGGGCAAAGATGCCGATGTTCACGCCCCTATGCTCGGGAATGACCGCGCCGCTTTGGTCGTTGCTGTAGTGATCGGGGCCGTCGCTACCGGACTCGACATAGCGGGCTATAGCCTTGACAACGGAGTCACTAATGTAGATGTGACCACCCGCTTCGTTGGGGTAGTAGTTTCTGGTGGAGATTGCGGTCGAGAACTGGCCTTCTGCGAACGCATCCACGATCGAGCCGTTCTTGATGACGATGTCGTCCTCGTCGGTGAAGAGGGCGCTGGCTTCATCGTTCCCTGCACTTGCACGGACCGTTACGGTTGCGCCATCGAACGTGATGCCCTTGTAGACATAGATGCCATACCCAACGCCACTTGCGTTGAGGGAAGCGTTCGTGACCGTGAGGCTGTTTTTACCGTCGATGGCGGCGTCTTCCTCGGAGCTTGCCTTGACCTGGCTGCCACCCGAGATCTCGATGTTGCCGTCGGCCCAAATCGCATTGTCTTTGATAGAGCTTGCCTCTACCTTGCCGCCGCCCTTTATGATGAGGTTCTCGTTAGCATCGATACCCTGATCCTCGGTGGCCTTGGCGGTGACGGTTCCGCTGTTGTCGATCGTGGGGTTGCCGTCGGCCCTGATGCCATCCGAATCACCCGTGGCGTTAACGTTTCCCGAGCCCTTGATGGTGACATCGCCCCCGGCATCGATGGCATCGTGCTCGGTGCTCGTGGCGTTGACAGTGCCAGCGCCGTCGATGTTGATGCTGCCGACGGAAGTGATGGCGTCACGAGAAGATGACACGTTGAGCGTGCTGGACGCGTCGCCCTGAATATTAAGCTCGGCGTTCTCGTTCGCGCCATCCTTAACCTTGATGCCGCGGCCGTCGCCGTTAGTGACGGTGTTGTTGCCCTCGTAGCTCACGTTGAGCTTGCCCGCTGCCTCGATCGCGCCGCCGTTATAGCCGTTGAGCTTCATGTCGTCGGCGCCGTCCCAGGCCCAGGTGCCGGCCTCGTCGCCTGCTGCAGTGTTGTACTGAGTGCCGCCGACGTTGACCCACTCGGCCGCGAGCGAGACGCTCGGCATGAGCAGCGAGCTCACCGCAAGCGCGCATACGGCGCCTACAACGATGCGGCGCGTCACGCGGCGCCAGCTGCCGTGTGCGAGCAGCGTGCGACGGCGCACGTCGGGCTCGACAAAATGGGCTCCAGAGGTTTTGTCATTGCGCTTGGGGGTCGTGAACAAGGCGGCCATGGTTACTCCCATCCTCATAGGGCCTATGCGATTACGCCCAGCATATCTGCAGGATGTAGCCGGCGGTAGTGCCGTTTTGAGGGCAAAATGTCCAAAACTCGGGAAGCAATACATCGCGCGTCCGTGCGTTGCCTGGCTTTAAAAGAAAAGCGCGGAGCCGCTCGATGCGACTCCGCGCTTTGGTGTTCTGCTTTGGCAGCTTTGCCGCTACGCTACAAAGAAGTAGACGAGGAAGGCGAGGGCTGCGATCCACATGAGCGGCTTGATCTTGGAGGCCTCGCCCTTAAAGAGCGCGACGATCACGTAGGCGATAAAGCCCAGGCCAATGCCGGCAGAGATGGAGTAGGTGAAGGGCACGCCGGCGACAATCATGAACGCCGGGAAACCCTGCGACACGTCGGACCAGTCGATCTCGGAGGCCTCGCTCATCATGAGGTAGCCGACGTAGACCAGAGCACCGCAGGTGGCGGCGCTGGAAACGATGGTGACGATGGGGGAGAAGAACGCGGCGAGAATGAACAACACGCCGGTGGTGACGGAGGTGAGGCCCGTGCGGCCACCGTCGGCAGCGCCAGAGGTGGACTCGACGAAGGTGGTGATGGAGGAGACGCCCATGAAACCGCCCACAGCAGCGGCGGCGGAGTCGACGATCAGGATCTCCTTGATATTCTCGACGTTGCCGTCGTCGGTGAGGAACTCGCCCTGCTTGGCCACGGCCATCGCGGTGCCCATGGTGTCGAAGAAGTCGCTCATGAGCAGCGAGAACGAGATGACGAGGAGCGCGGGGTCGGTAAGGACCTTGACGATGGCAGGCACGCCGCCGGCGTCGGCGATGGGGCCACCGATGCTCGAGAAGTCGAGCGGGGCGATGATACCGGTCGGAGCCTGGGTCACACCTAGGGGGATACCGGCGATGACGGCGACGACGATGCCGATGAGCAGCGAGCCGGGGACGTTGCGGCAGGCGAGGGCGACTGTCACCAGGATGGAGATGATGCCGACGATGAAGGTGGGGGAGGTGATGTCGCCCAGACCGACGAGTGTACCGGCGCCAGCGGTGATAATGCCGGCATCGCACAGGCCAATCATGGCGATGAACAGGCCCAGACCCACCGAGATGGCGTGACGCAGGACAACCGGGATGGCGTCCATGATGGCCTCGCGCAGGCCACAAAGCACGAGCAGCAAGATGACGACGCCCTCAAGGAAGATGACGCTCATGGCCACGTGCCAGTCACCGCCGCAGACGGTGGTGGCGATTCCAGCGATCATCGCGTTGACGCCTAAGCCCGACGCGCAGGCGAGCGGGCGGTTGGCGAAGATGCCCATGCAGATGGTCATGATGCCGGCGCCCAGGCAGGTGGCGCAGGCGAGCGCCCCCGCATCGATGCCGGCGCCCGAGAGCACCGCGGGGTTGACGGCAATGATGTAGGCCATTGCCAGGAACGTTGTCAGTCCAGCGCGAAGTTCGGTCCCGATTGTGGACTTACGCTCGCTGACGTGAAATAGTTCGTCCATGCATACCCTTTCCTTGTTCGGCCCCGAGTTTAGGCCAATTGACACGAACTCACTTACTATATCGCCTTTACAACCTTGCTGTTCCTCACATGTTGATGTTCGGCGCTTTGTAGCGGACGGGCGGTATTTTCCATATGAAAATGTGTGGGTACCGTATACTTAAGCGGTTACAACGACCCCTATGGAGGAACGTATGATTAAAGAGCTTTGCCACGACGAGGCTATCCTGTCCCAGCGTTGCGAGGTTGCGACCGTCGAGGACGAGTCGGTCGCACAGGACCTGATCGATACCATCAAGTCGCTCGACGATGCCGGCTGCCTTGCCGCTAACCAGATTGGCGTTACCAAGAAGGTTTGCGTCTATCTGGACGACGCCGGCGAGCCCCACGTGCTCTACAACCCCCGTTTGGTGTTTGGCCTGGGCGCCAGCAAGATGGAGGAGAGCTGCCTGACGCACGAGGAGGTCACCAAGTCCACGCGCTATATCAAGTGCAAGGTTGCCTTTGACCAGATTGTCGACGGCAAGATGAAGGAGTGCCGCCGTGACTACGCGGGCTTTGAGGCACAAATGATCCAGCATATGATCGACCACTGTCTCGGCAAGTTGGTCTAAGGGGATCAAAGCACCGCACCTTGCCGCTCAATCGTCGCTCGCGTACCTTAAGTACGCTTCGCTCCTCTTTCGTGGCAATCTGCGGCACTTTGACCCCTTAGACGACCTGCGGGGTTAACTTGGTTGAGTTTATCCTGCTTGAATAGCCCGGGCATGACATTGTTGTCATGTCCGGGCTTTTGTGTTTAGCGCCTTTTAATATGAGCAGGACATTGTCAAGAGGCAAAATCGGGCCTGGCCCCAACG
>URVK01000040.1 GCA_900551305.1 uncultured Collinsella sp. | reverse complement strand
AGCTTGACCTACCGCTTTGCCCAGGCGGCATTTTGGAGCGCTGCGGCACTCATGGGTGAAAGGATCGCCCCTGCTGCCGAGATAAAAGACCTGCTATGTCGTCATCTTTCGTGGTGGTACGACTCTACTGGGCGTGACTGCCTTTCATCCATTGGATATGGCTACCCTGGCGCGCCCATACGCGAGGATTACTCCAGCCCCGGAGCCTCCTTTTGGGCATTTAGGGCGTTTGTCGTTTTGGCGCTGCCTCAGGACGATCCGTTTTGGGGCATTGAGCCGCATGCTTTCAAACTCAAGCAGCTGCATGTCGAAAACGAGCCTGGCGTGTTGATTGAGTCCGGCGAGCGCCATACCTATATGCTTTCGGCAAAACAGTACTGCGCCTCGGGCCTCATGGGGCGCTACTCAAAGTACGGCAAGTTGTGCTATTCGACGGCGTTTGGATGGAACGCGTCGGTCGATGGAACTGGAATCGGCAATTTTGCGGTCGATAGCTCCCTGACACTTTCGGTCGCCGGGACCGATCAGTTTGCAAGTCGCGGCCGTATCGAGGGCTACGAAATCCATGACGGTTATGCCTATAGCCTGTGGGGCTATGGAGCGGTTGCACGTGTCGAGACCTGGTTAGTTCCGGTCGACGAGTTTAGGCATATACGCATCCACCATGTCGAGTCTTCGGTTCCCTTGGAGACCTACGAAGGTGGTTTTCCAGTATTTGGCTGGAGTTCAAAGTTTGACTGCGCCGAGCGAAATCAGGGGTCTATCAGGCTTGCACGTAACATGTCGGCGCCGGGCGGCGATGACGATAATTACGGGCAAGTGGCGGGCATCGAGGATATTTTGGCATGTCGCGACGAGATAGGGCGCAAGCTTAGGCAGGTCGGTCTTGGAGCGCTGGTCGAATCGTTTGCCGGCGAGTGGGATGGGCGTGAGGCGGTTGCCGTGCGCCAAAACCCTGCAACGAACATCTACAGCTGTGAGCAGAATGCCGTTCCGGCATTGAAGACCAGAATGCCTGCGACCGCATTTCATCTGGGATGCATGGTTTACGGAGATCCTGGAAGTCAAAATTGACGCACATGCATCCGGTAAACGGTAGGAAAATGACCGCCAACGGTCAAACGCCAAATAGTTTTTGAAAATGGCTGCATTTTCTTCAACATCTTCTGTACAATGCAAACCGGTTAGTAAACCAGTTTGCTAAACAAGAAACCAAGGGGAGCCAGATGAGCAAACAGGTCGTATTGATTTCACACGGAAAGTTGTCCGCCGGTGTTGCCGATGCCGTCGCCATGGTGTTTGGCAAAAACGAGGAGCTCTCGTATTTGGGACTCGCGCCCGACGGAAATGTCGTCGAGCTTATCGGGGGCTTGCGCGATCGTGTGGCGGCAAGCCCGAACGATCAGTTCATCGTGATTGCCGATATCTTTGGCGGAAGCGTTTGCAACCAGAGCCTGCAGCAGCTCTCTGAGTTCGACAACGTCGTGCTTCTTTCGGGTCTGTCAATGGGTCTCGTGCTGTCGATCTTAGCAATGCCCGGCGAGCTTTCGCAGGCTCAGATCGATCAGGCGGTCGCCGACGCGCAGGCAGGCACCAAGGTCGTCGAGCTTATCAAAGCAGACGCTCCGGTCGATAACGGCGAGGACGATTTTTTCTAAGCGATAACGCACAGCGCAAGACCGAACGGTTGAGGTTAAGGAGTATCAAACATGATTAGTATGGCACGCATCGATGACCGCCTGATTCACGGACAGGTCGCCGTCAAGTGGAGCAAAGAGCTCGGTATCAGCCGAATCATCGTGGCTTCCGACAGCATCGCTAAGAACGCTGTCCAGGTCGCCGCCCTTAAGGGCGCTGCGCCCGCTGGCGTCAAGGCAGCCATCCTGCCGATCGAGAAGGCGCAGGGCATTCTTAACGACCCGCGCTCCAAGGATATGAAGATCCTGCTCGTCTCCAATGACCCGCGCGACATCCTCGCCGTGTTTAAAGGCATCGAGGAGCGTCCGGTGCTTAACGTCGCCAACTATGGTCGTATCAACGGACCCATCGCCGGCAAGCAGAAAGTCTCCGACTCGGTTTATCTGACCGATGACGACAAGGCTGTTCTGCATGGGATCGCGGACATGGGCGTCGAGATTATCCATCAGCCGGTCCCCGAGAACGACCGCAAGGATCTCATGAGTCTTATTTAGGCAACTGCGTTTGCGGTAGAGGCCTTGCCGCGAACGATTGCAATACGTATGAATGTGAAGGGAGAACGTAATGGACGTTACTGCCGCCCTTATCGTCGGCCTTACGCTGATGGGGGCAAAGTTCTTTGATTGGTGGGCATCTACCCAGCTTGCACGCCCGATCTTCTGTGTGGCAATTCTGGGTGCGTTGCTTGGCCACCCCACCGAGGGCATTATCCTCGCAGCCCAGCTCGAGCTTGTCTTTATCGGCAACGTGAGCCTTGGCGGCGTTATGCCGTCCGACATTACCATGGGCTCGATCTTTGGCGGTGCGTTCGCCATCCTGCTGGGTCAGGATATCGAGGTCGCCATGACGCTCGCTATTCCTCTGTCCGCCCTGGGTACGCTGCTCTACTCCTGCATGAAGGTTGTCGTGACCTCGCTTGTTCCTAAGTTTGAGCAGCTGCTTGCCAACCATAACTACGCTGGCTACAACCGTCTGTGGATCACCCAGTTTGTCTGCTTCGAGCTCTGCTACTTCATCCTCGGCTTTGTGTGTACGCTTGCCGGCCAGCCCGTCGTGTCCGCCTTTGTCGACGCCATCCCCGCTTGGCTCAATGCCTCCCTCAAGGTTGCCGCCGCGGCGCTTCCCGCCCTCGGCCTTGCCCTGCTGCTCAAGCAGCTCTACACCAAGGAGGCCTTCCCGTACTTCTTCCTGGGCTTTGGCCTGGTTGCCTTCTTTGGTTACAGCAAGGTGACGGGTGCCACGCTCGCCGATAAAGCCATTACGGTTGCGAGCGCCAATACCCCGTTGCTGTCCCTGGTCGAAATTGCAGTTATCGGTGGCGTTATCGCCGCGGTGACGATCTTCAACGAGCTGCGTCGCATTGACGACAAGGCTGCCGCAAAGCAGATTTCCGCATCTTCTGCCGATGATGAGGAGGATTTCTTCAATGACTAACACCGCCGTCGCCACGGAGCCCAAAAACGGGCTGACCGAGCAAAAGAAGAAGAGTATCGTCCGTCGACTCTTCACCCGTGTCTGGTGGCTGATGTTCTGCACGTCTTACACCAAGCAGCAGGGCACTTCCACCGTCTGGCAGCTCGAGCCGTTCATTGCCGATATCTACGGCAAGGACACCGACGAGTACTATGACGCACTTCAGCGCCACCAGAACTTCTTTAACACCACCCCTATGTTCGCCTCGTTCATCTACGCCATCGTCATTTCGATGGAGTACGAGCGCAAGGCCGCCCTCGATGCCGGCGAGGAGTTTGATGACAACTCCATTGAGGCCATCAAGGTTGCCCTCATGGGCCCGATCGCCGGTATCGGCGACTCCATCCAGCTTTCCTGCCTGCGTGTTATCGCAACCGGCGTTGCCATTGGTTTCTCGCAGCAGGGTTCTTGGCTCGGCCCCATCCTGTTCGCCCTTGTCTACAACGTGCCCAACCAGATCATCCACTGGTTCTGTGGCAGCCTGGGCATGAAGCTGGGCACTGGCTTTATTACCGAGGCTATGGCATCGGGTAAGATGCAGGCCTTCACCAAGGGCTTTACGGTCCTGGGCATGATCATGGTCGGCGCCATGACCGCACAGTTCGTTACGGTCACCACTACGCTCGTTATCCCCACGGGCGGTGCCACCTTCAACCTGCAGGCCATGCTCGATTCGATTCTTCCGGGCATTGTCCCGCTGTCAATCACGCTTGGCTCCTTTGCTTACCTGCGTAAGTCCAAGTCCAAGAACAGCGCCATGGTTCTGCTTGCGATCATCTTGGTACTGTGTGTCGTTTTCACCCTGCTTGGTGTCACCGGCGGTACGGTCGCCTAACGATCAAAGTTTGTGTTTGGGCGAAAGCGGTGGTCCCATCCGCTTTCGCCCTTTTCATCGGGAGGTAGGCCACTATGGGTCTGGGATATGCAATCGCGCTTATTGCCGTGCTCACAATTGTCTTTACGGCGGGTGGCTTTTACCTTCGCTACCGCATCTATCGCGACTTGAATGTCGCTGCACGCGAGGGCGATCTGGACCGGTTTTTCGCTAAGATCGATGGCTTTGGGGCAAGGTTTGCCTTGTCGGTGTTTGCCCGCGAGCGCTTGCGTTTTATAGCGCTGACACGTCGGGGCGATAAAGACCAAATGGTCGAGGCTTTCAATGGCCTTATGGGCCTCAAGCTAAACGATGCGCAGCGATCGATGGTGCTTGCCGACGGTTTTGACGGCTTTGCCGCCAACGGGGACCGCAAGCATTGTCACCGCATCTTGATCGAAATGCCGCAGGCCGGCATGACCGAGCAGCAGGTCAAGGCGTATCGACGTCATTTTGATATCGCCGTGTGCCATAACGGGCAGATGTATAGAACCGAGCTGGAGAACAAATACGCGACGCTATCGGGGCGTCGACGCGGATACGCCGCATATTTGCTCTCGCAGATTTATAGCGAAGCAAATCGTAAACGCTCGCGGGATTATCGCGAAGAGGCTTCGCGACTTCTGGGGATTCCCGCAGACCAACTCACAAGGAGGATCCATGTCAACACAACCGTTTAACTTGTGTTCCGATGACGCCGCATGGCTGGACTCGACCTATGCAAAGCTCATCGAGCGCTTTAGTGCCGAGTGCGATCGAATTGGCGGTAAGATCCCCTATATCGCCGAGGACGGTATCTACAAAAAGGATATGTCGGCTACGCCCGAAGATCTTATTTGGTGGACGAACGGTTTTTGGCCGGGCATCTTGTGGCAGTGCTACGGCGCGACCGGGGACGATAAATACTTGACGGCCGCACGCGAGGTGGAGGACAAGCTCGACGGCGCCTTCGAGCGCTATACCGGCCTTCATCACGATGTCGGCTTTATGTGGCTGCTTTCGGCCGTTGCCGATTATCGCCTGACGGGTAACGAGCGCAGCCAGGCGCGCGGTCTTCATGCTGCCCATCTTTTGGCCGGTCGCTATAATCCGCGTGGCAAGTTCATTCGTTCGTGGAATCGTGATCGCGCCGGTTGGGTCATCGTCGATTCGATGATGAACATCCCGCTGCTCTACTGGGCGAGCGATGTTATCGGCGACCCGCGGTTTACCTATGTCGCCGAAGACCACGCCGACACCGTGATGAGTAATACGGTCCGCGGCGATGGGTCGTGCAACCATATTATTGTGCTCGACCCGCACAATGGCGAGCTGCTCGATACGCCCGCGGGACAGGGGTATGCTTCGGGTTCGAGTTGGAGCCGTGGTCAGGCGTGGGCGGTGTACGGTTTTGCGCTTTCGTACCGTCATACGGGTGAAGCCCGTTACCTCGAAACGGCAAAGCGCGTGGCGAACTACTTTACCAGCCAGGTTTCGCTGACGGGCAACGTTGCCAAGCTCGACTTTCGTCAGCCCGTCGATGTCGACTGGTGGGATGCGCTTGCCGGCTGCATCGCCGCATGCGGAATGCTCGAAATCGCACGTTCCTGCGAGGGTGCGGAGCGCGATGAGTGGGTGACGTGGGCGCTTAGAATCCTGCGCGCGACCGATGCGCGTTTCTGTGATTGGAATGTCGAGCATGACGGTGTGGTCACCATGTGCTCTGGTGCCTATTTCTCCGAAAAGGATCGCCATGTTCCCATGGTGTACGGAGACTACTATTTCCTCGAGGCGGTTTTGCGGCTTGCTGGAAAGGATACGCTGCTGTGGTAGACGCGACCATTGACAAGGTGGCCATCCCCGCGATTAAGCTGATCTGTATCGATTTGGACGGTACGGTACTCAACTCGTCGAAGCAGATAACAGCGGCTAACCGGCGCGCAATCGACCGTGCTCGCGATGCCGGCATAGACGTCGCCATCGCGAGCGGTCGCCATCCGTTCAATATTGCCGAGACCGCCGATGGACTGGGGTTGCCTCATACCGC
Organism: uncultured Collinsella sp.; assembly: GCA_900551305.1. GTDB lineage: Bacteria > Actinomycetota > Coriobacteriia > Coriobacteriales > Coriobacteriaceae > Collinsella. Next base: position 4,225 of record URVK01000040.1, on the reverse strand, counting down.
CGTCTGCCTTTCGGGTGCCTATGTCATGCTTGACGACCATGAGGTGTTCCGTCATGGATTGAGCGATGTGGATGTGCAGAAGACCATCGATATCGCAGCTGAGCATAATTGCTATATATCGCTTGCGGGCGGCGATTTTAACCTGTGTGCGGGATATATCGAGCGCAGGGGTGGAGAGTCTCCTGCAACGCGGCGGTATACCCGATTGGGTTCTTATGACGAGCTGCGCCAAGCTGCTCAAGAGCATACCGGGCGAGTCCTCAAGGGTGCCGTTCATCATGTCGACCCTAAGGTCTATGGATTGGTTAAGCGCGAGCTGTTGTCCATTGATGACATCGAAGCGGTTCAGTCCGATGTCTGCTGGTGCGATGCGATCGCCAAGGGCTGCTCCAAGGCCGAGGGCGTTGCCGCCCTGGCAAAGGAAATGGGCATGGGAATCGATGAGGTTGCCGCGCTCGGAGACGACGAGAACGATGTCAAATTGATATCGATAGCGGGCCTCGGTATTGCCATGGGTAATGCGCTGCCGCAGGTAAAGGCCGCTGCAAATGCGCAAACGCTCGACAATGACCACGATGGCGTCGCGTATGCGATAGATAGGATTTTGAGGGAAAGGGTGTAGCCGATGACAACGATCGCCAATCCCGTGCTTCGAGGTTTTCATCCAGATCCGTGCCTGTGTCAAGCGCACGGAAAGTACTATCTCGCCACGTCGACGTTTCAATGGGTGCCGGCGGTTTCGCTCTACGAATCTGACGATTTGATTACCTGGCACTCTATCGGCGGCGCGCTGCCCGATTTGGACCTTCGCGGTGTTCGCGATTCGGCTGGCGTCTGGGCCCCCGATCTTTCCTATGATGAGACAAACAATCTTTTTTGGCTCACATATACCATTGCCTATCAGATTGATGGCGTATTCAAGGACGTATGCAACTATGTGGTAACTGCGCGCGATCCACACGGCCCTTGGTCTAAGCCGGTCTTTGTCAATGCATCTGGTTTCGACCCCGGGTTCTTCCACGAGAACGGTCGGCATTACGTTATCAACCCCCAATGGGATCCTCGTCCCATTGATGGCCATCACAAATTCAACGGCCTGGTAATGCAGGAGTTTTCGCTTGAGGACGGCCTAATCGGTGAAGCTCAGGTTGTTTTGGATAACGGTGATGCGGTCAACTGGCTGCGCGAGGGTCCGCATGTGCTCAAGCATGACCAGTGGTATTACATTGCCTGTGCCGAAGGCGGTACGGGTCGTCGCCATAGAATCCGTATGGCTCGCTCGCACGAACTTTGGGGCCCGTATGAGATGTGTCCCGAACCGCTTGTGTGCGCTTGGTTGAGCGACAGCCCCTTGCGCCGTACGGGACATGGCAACTTTGCACAGGCGCCCGACGGTTCGTGGTACGTCTTGTTTTTATGCAGTCGCTATCTGCCTCAGCGCGATGGCTCCAAGCATGCATTCGATGAACATGAATCGGGCTACTCTGTGCTTGGCCGCGAGACCGGTATGGCGCGGATTGTATGGCAAGATGGGTGGCCGCGTCTGGCAGAGGGTGCCTGCACGGCCCCGGTCATGTTTGATGTGCAGGGAGAGGTTTCCGCACCAAGCGAATCTATGTCCTACGACACAACTTTCGATGATGTGGATAGACTCTGGCAGGAAGAGGGGCTTTGCTGCCGTTATCGCGATGGTGGTTGGTGGAGCGTCGGTCCCGAAGGTCTTACGCTCAAGGGCGGCGAGTCGCCGAGCTCGGCACATCAGCAGTCAAAACTCGTCCGTCGCGTTTGCAGCCATGCATGGACCGCGCGATGCACGGTGAGGTTTGCCCCGCGTCATTACAACCAAATGGCGGGTTTGATCTGCGAATACGACTCGCGTGCATTCTATTATCTGCATCTTACGTGGGATGATAAGCGGTCCTGTCGCGTGCTCCAGGTTATGACGTGTGACAGGGGGACCTACGGCATGCCTCTGGGCGATGCTGGTATTGTGGTTCCCGACGATGTCGAGGCGCTTGAGCTTGGCGTCGAAGTCGATGGCTATGACATGCGCTTCTTCTATTCGCTTGACGGGGACAGTCGCAGCTTTGTGGCCGACGGGGCGGGGGCTCCGCTAGTGCTCGATGCTTCGGTGCTGTCCGACGAGCACGTCGGCTTTCCTGCCTATACCGGCATGGTCGTCGGTCTTTCATGCATCGATATGTGGGACAAGAGCTCAACGGCGACATTCGGTTCGTTTTCATATCGCGATCGATAGAGAAGAGGATATATGTCTGTGCTCAGCTTGAGTGTCGTTCGGGCTACGGGCGAAGTCGTGTATGCCGCTGAGCAAGAGGACGAGGTGACATTGGCATGGCGAGGGGAGTATCTACCCGGCGACAAACTCGTCGTTCGCTGCGATACCCATCCGGTTCGCCTTGTGTTGAGGCTCGATGCCTCGCTTGCAGAAAGCCATGTCCTCATGACCGAGGATTCGTTTGAATTTCCGATTCCACTTGGATGCCGTCAGAAAGCCTACGGCAAGGGATGGGCGTTTGAGGGCGATCGGCATTTTGCATACGTTCGATGGGAAGACCCTCGCGAAGCCGCTGCTTGGCGCAACCTTTCGCTCAACGCGTGCGACTGCGAGGACATGACAGGCGTTTATCCACACGTGACCTCAAATGTTCCCATGGATAACCCCCAATTTGTTGCCCGCAACGTGATTGACGGCGTGATGGAGACGTCAAATCACGGAAGTTGGCCGCACGAGTCGTGGAGTGTCGCCGGACGTGCGGATGCATGGCTCAAGATTGATTTTGGAGAGCCGGTTAACGCAGATGAACTGCGGCTGTACCTTCGCGCCGATTTTCCGCACGATACATGCTGGCGCCAGGTGCAACTGGAGCTCTCGGACGGTTCTGTTACCGATCTGGCGCTCAAGAAGACGGGAGCGCGGCAAACGTTTGATCTGGGAGGGCGTATCGTTTCGTGGGTCAAGCTGCAAAATCTTGTCAAAATCGATGAGGACGGGTTTCCCGGGTTAAGCCAGATTGAGATTTGGGGTCGAGTGCTTACTTCCGCCAACGGTGAGGTCCTTCGATGAGTGCCCAAAAGAACGGGACGCTTTGGCAAGATTCGACCGGTAGACCCATACAGGCTCATGGCGGATGGATTCTTCCTATCGAAGCAGCGGGAAAAACCGTTTTTTATTGGTATGGGGAGGATAAATCGGGTAAAACCGTCAACCGCCGTATGGATGCGATTGGTATTCGCTGCTATCGCTCGACCAACCTTGTCGACTGGGACGACTGCGGTCTAGTGTTTTGCTCGCAGCGCGCGAGTGAATACGATGTCTTAAGGCCCTCGGGCGTGATGGAGCGACCACGCGTGCTGTTTAATGCCAAGACGGGTCGCTGTGTCCTTTGGTTTCATGCGGACGATGCGCGCTATCGTTTCGCCGGCGTGGGTGTTGCCACGTCCGATGCTCCGACGGGCCCCTTTGAGCTTGTGAATGTGTTTAGACCCTGCGGCCAGGACAGCAGGGATTTCACGCTGTATGAGCAGCACGGAGGTTCTGCATACCTTATCTGTAGCTCCGAGGGTAATAAAACGCTGCACGTCGCACCGCTTACCGACGACTACGAAGGCGTCCTGGGCGGTTTCGTTTGCGTTTTTTCCGAGCAAGAACGAGAGTCTCCCTGTGTGTTGAGTGCATGCGGCCAGCTCTATCTGCTTACGAGCGGATGTACTGGCTGGCGGGCGAATCCGGCTCTGTTTGGCACGGCGCCGCAGATGATTGGGCCGTGGAAGCTCATCGATAACCCCTGCGTGGGCGATTGCGCCAGAAGCACCTACGATGGCCAGGCAACTTGCCTGTTTAAGGCCGGTGGGCGTCATTATGTGCTCCTCGATCATTGGCATCCAGACGATCTGGGAGCATCGGGCTATTCGATACTTCCCGTTACGTTTTTACCTATCAAGCACGACCCGATTGAAATCGCATGGAGCGATTCTGGCCCCGATTTGTCGATCGATGGCCATTGATCCATTGAGAAACGAAAGGACTGATATGTCTCTCACTATCCTTCGTGTTCCTGCCGAGCTCGCAGACCGCAGCGGTTGCGTGACGGCTGAGTTTCAGGAGATTTTAGACCGTGCGCGTGACGCACGGGGTGCTCGTGTCGTGGTTCCCGCCGGTACGTATCGTGTCGGATCGATTCGCATGTACGGCGATACCGAGCTG
>URVK01000039.1 GCA_900551305.1 uncultured Collinsella sp. | reverse complement strand
CCGTTCGCTCTCGGGTCCACCTCGTCAACCGTGACGAGCAGACCGGTGCCCGCCTCGTTGAGCTGGTCGATGATGTCGCTCATGCGATAACGCCAGGTTGAGGCATCGTGAACGCGATTGACCTCGATGCTGCCGAGCGGTGCAATTCCGAGACCGGTGACTTCGAAGTGGCTGGACGAGTCGATGAGATGGGCTGCGGCGCGTTTCGCCCCGAACTCGATTTCCTCAAGCATTCCCGGGAGCGCGGTCGTCTTTACGGCTATCCAGCCGTGGGATTCCGCCCTTGTCGCGAGCGACGACATGAGAGCGGTTTTACCGGTTCCACGCGCGCCTGAGAAGATCGAGGTCAATTCTGGGCGCCTGCGCTGGCTCAAGAAGGCGCGGTCCAAATCCCGAATAATCTGTTGTCTGCCAGCGAGATGGGCAGGAACCTCGCCAAAACTGGGGGTAAATGGGTTCTCGAGATATTTCACAAGGCTCTCCTTTCACACCGTCGTTTAATTTCATTTTACTTTAGTTAATTCTGATTAAAAGTGACGGCTCGTTATCTAGAGCATTAATTAGGTGTGTGCCGTCGGCGTGGCGCTTGAATGTGACAAAGGGACAGCCCCTTTGTCACATTCCCGGAAAGCCTGTTTGGCGCAGCGCCTCGTAGAGGACGATGGCGGCGCTGTTGGAGAGGTTGAGTGCGCTGATACGATAGTCGTCCGGATTGACGAAGTTGCCGCAGATATCCTGCTGAAGGATGGCCTCGTGGCTGTCCTCGGTATGCCCGAGCGATTCCTCGTGAGCTTCCCAAGCTTCGGCGTTATCGAGTGAGTCGCAATCGCGCAGCATGGGGATGCGCTCGCAGCGCTCGGGCGCCGCGGCAAGCAGTGGCTCGGGAATGCCCGAGCTCTCGCTGCCAAAGACCAAATAGTCACCGTCGCGGTAGGTGCTTTGCGCATAGGTGCGGCGTGCCTTTTTGGTCAGCAGATGCAGGCGGCCATCGGCGGGGGAGAGGCCGTTGCGCGCAAGGAAATCCTCCCAGTCGGCATAGGTCGTCACGTCCAAGTTTTGCCAGTAGCCCAGGCCGGCGCGACGTACCGTCTTGTCGTCGAGCGAAAAGCCCAGTGGCTCCACCAGATGCAGACGGGCGCCGGCGACCACGCAGGTACGGCCGATATTGCCCGTATTGGCCGGAATCTCGGGCGCATACAGCACGATATTGAACATGAATCTCCTTGGCTCAGAACGAAAAACCACCACGAAGGGGACAGGCACCTTCGTGGTGGTTTGGCGGTTACGTAGGCGGAAAAATACCCGCTTGGATAAACCTAGGCGCGGTGCCAGTCGGTCAGGCAGGCATCGAGGGAGGCGATGAGCGCATCCTTGTCCATGTGACGGCCGATGATGCACAGGCTCGTCATGCGGTCGCCCGTCTCGTCGTCCCAAATCTGCATGATTTCGGGGTTCTCGTCGATGATCTTCTGCTTCTCGCCCTCGGGCGCCGAGTCGACAAACAGGCCGTTCTCCATCAGGCGCATCTGGTGGCCGGCCTGCTCAAACATGTAGCACATGTCCGGATCGCCAGTCTGCCACAGCGGACCTTTGACGCGGATGACCTCGTCGGGCCACTCCTGCTCAACAAAATCGGTGAACTTCTGCAGGTCAAACGGCTTGCGGCGCGAGTACACAAAGGTCTCGATGTCGTACTCGAGCACCTCGGGGTCGTCGTGCTCTTCGGGATGCTCCATGGCCTCGATCCAGGCGGCGGAGTTGTAGGCGCGCATAAAGTCGAAGCGGTCGGTATCGAGCAGCTCCTCCATGGGGACCTCGCCGTTTTGGGCCTCGACGATCACGGCGTCTTTCTGCAGGCTGCGCACGATGGCCTTGAGCTCGGCGATCTGCTCATGGCTCACGGTATCGGTCTTGTTGAGGATCAGCGTGGAGCAAAACTCGATCTGCTGGATGAGCAGGCTCTCGATGTCGTCCTCGTCGATATCCTCAGCCAGCAGGTCGCGGCCGCCGTTGAACTCGTCGTACATGCGGGCGCAGTCGACCACGGCCACGATGTTGTCGAGCGCGAGCTTGGGCTCGCCGCCCACCTTGGCCTCGTCGCAGAAGCTCGAGATGGTGTAGGCGATGGGGATAGGCTCGCAAATGCCCGAAGCCTCGATGATGATGTAGTCGAACTTGCCCGAATCGGCGATGCCCTGCAGCTGGTTAGCAAGGTCGTCCGAAAGCGTGCAGCAGATGCAGCCGTTGGTGAGCGGGATGAGGTCGTCGGTCTCGGAAAGGCCGCCGTCGGCGATGAGGCTGGCGTCGACGTTGATCTCGCCGATATCGTGGACGATCACGGCGGCGCGGATGCCGCCGTCGTTAGCGAGGATGTGGTTGAGCAGCGTGGTCTTGCCGGCACCGAGGTATCCGGTAAGCATGATGATCTTCACGGGTTTGTTGGGCATGTGCCCTCCTTTGTTAGACATGGCTTACAGTTGAATCTTATGCCAAACGCCTGCTCTTATACCCACGCGCCGGCAAATAACACAAGCTACTCCCAGGCTCCCCATACATCGGGGCAATAACCGACGGTGGCCTTTTTGCCGTTGCGCACGATGGGCTCGGCTAGAACCTGCTGGTTCTCGAGCAGCTTGTCGAAGCGCTGACTGGGGGTAAGGTGCTGGATGAGCGCGAGCGTCTCCTCGTCCTTGGTTTTGGGATTGAGCAGCTTGTCGATGCCGCCGACCGCCTGCATCACGCTCGTGAGCTCGCCCTTGCTCATCTCCTTTTCCTTAAGGTCAATAAACTGCACCTTAATGCGGCGCTCCTTAAAAAAGCGCTGCGCCTTCTTGGTATCGAAGGACTTTTTGGTGCCAAAAATCTGCACGTTCATGTATTTGTTCCGCCGTTCTACCTGATGAAGTTGGTCGTTGCTCGATCTGCCTCGGGTGCGTTGATGCCGGCGGCCTGTCCTGCCTCGATACAGCGAAGGAGCCAGGCCATGTTTTTGCCGATGTTGCGCATGGTGGCAAGGCCCTCGGCGTCCCCATTGGCGTCGCCGGGCACGCGACCAAACACGTTGTTCCAGTACGTGGAGGCAACCACGGGCATCTGGTTGATGGTGAAGTACTTGTTGAGTACGTCGAAGGTCGTCGACGTGCCGCCGCGACGGGCGACGGCGATGGCAGCGCCCGGCTTGTGCGCAAAGGCCTTGCTGCCGGCATAGAAGGCGCGATCGAGGGCCGAAAGGATGCGGCCGCTGGGGTGCGCATAGTAGACAGGTGAGCCAAAAACAAAGCCATCTGCCTGCTCGGCGGCAGCGATGAGCTCGTTCACTACATCATCGTCAAAGGTGCAGCGACCGCCAAGCTTGCCGCACTGGCCGCAACCGATGCAATCGCGAATGGGCTTGGCGCCCAGCTGAAACACCTCGGTATCAATGCCTTCGGCATTGAGCTGCTCGGCGACCTCGGCGAGTGCGCGGGCGGTGTTGCCGTTTGCCTTGGGGCTGCCATTGACCAAAAGAACCTTCATCACAAACTCCCTCTGCTTTTGGTGACTTCTGCAGAGGATTATCGCACGATGGGGGAGGCGGCGCGGGCGCGGTGCTAATCCAGTTTGGTACCTGGCACCTGCACGGCTTTCCCGAGCAACGCTTTGAGCTCGTTCAAAATGGAAACGGGCTGTCGGTCAACGCTGTTCAGATGGAGCGTGGCCACGCGAATGGGCGGCTGATATTCAAGCGAGCCGATGAGCACGGGAGAACCCAGGAATCGTTCGATTTCGTTTGCGAGCTCGTCGATTGCCTCGGGGCCGAGCTCATCGAAAAGCGCCACGAACATTGGTCCCGTCGAGCGGAACAGGCGACCCTTGCCGCGCGAACAATCCATGAGGCAGGCGGCGCTTTCGGCGAGCACGCGGTCGCCTGCATCGAATCCAAAGCGGGCATTGACTTCGGCGATATCGTCGACCTTAATGGCAATAAAGCCTGCCTTGCGCGGCACGCGACGCATTTCGCCAATGGCGTTGACCAGGGCGTGAATATCGCCCAGGCCGGTCACGGAATCGGTCGTATCTGCCAAGCTTCGGTTGATGATAATGCCCACATACATGTTGGGCTCGGTATCGGTTCCATCCAAGCGGTAGCCCGTGCAGTCGCAAAGCACGTATTTTCCAGTGGCATCCATTACGCGATACTGCATGTAGTGGAAGTGCCACGTGCCGTTTATCACCATGTCGAGCTCGGCGCGTACGTTGTCGCGGTCCTCGGGATGAACGCGGGCAAGCCACATATCGACCGAGTTAAAAGGGTGCTGGGAGGGCAGGTCAAAATCGCGCACGGCGTTAACCGACCATTGCGATTCTCCCGTATCGAGATTGAGGATAAACGGATAGCGCGTCTCGGAGCTCATGGAGATCGCTTGGAACACTCGGTCGTTGCAGGGAAGCTGATCGACGATTGGGCGTTGCGGCGCATCATTGTCTTTCGGTTGCTGCACACGATGCATAAGCTTATAGCGATACATCTTGCGATCGGCATCCATCGTCATCTGGCGACGCGTGTCGCCGGCAAGTGGATCGACGCGCGAGCAGCCAAAGCTAAAACTGCCGATCATGGGCGCCTTGCCGCCTGAGCTCGCCTCGATCAGCCCGGCACGTACCTGCTCCAAGCGCTGCTCGAGTTCAGCCTCGTTTGCGGAGGGCGAGATGAGCACAAACTCGTCTCCACCGATACGGAACAGCATCTCATCGTGCTCCATGGTTTCGGAGAGCGTGCGGCAGATGCTCAGAATATAGCGATTGCCTTCGGCGTGGCCAAACCTATCATTGCAATGCTTGAGATGGTCGATGTCAATATAGGCGCAGGTGAAGGGGTCGCCTTTGCGCCAGAGTTGCTCGACGTGACGGTCGAGTCCGCTGCGGTTGCCCAAGTTGGTGAGCGGATCGATATAGGCGTTGCGCTCAAGCAGCTGGCGCTCTTGTTGCAGGATAGCATGCGTCTTTTGCAGTTGCTCACCAACGGCGCGTAGCTCAGCAGGCAGCGCGGCAACATCGAGTTCGGCGGTCGAGATGCCATTCGCAAGTCGCTGAAGATAGGCAATAATCAATTGCTCACCCAGGCGATATGACTCGTTCATGATGGATAACCTCCTTGGGCGGAACAATGGTTTGTATCATATCCCCAATTCGGTTTGAATTGGGGATATAAGTTAGCTAATGGAGGCAAATTCCCCCTTCGGCGGTGGCGTTTTGCGCGCGAACGTATCAGTTGTTATTGCCACCATCGAGCAATGCCTCAAAATCCTTCGCCGGCATGGGGCGGTAGTAGAGGAAGCCCTGAGCGTAGCGGGCGCCCATTTGTCGTAGCATGTTCGCCTGCTCATTTGTCTCGACGCCTTCGACCTCGACGGGTAGATGGAGCGACTGCGCCATTTCGAGCATCGATGACACGATCTGCGTACTGCGGCCTTGATCGCGGTCGGTGGGTACAAAGGCGCGGTCGAGCTTGATGACGTCGACGTTGACGTTCTTGAGCATCGCGAGCGTGGACTGACCGGTGCCAAAATCGTCCATATAGGTCGAGAAGCCGCGGGTGTGCAGGTCGGCCGTCAGTTTGTCCACGGCCTCGGACTCTTCCGTATAAGCCGTCTCAGTGATCTCGATACGCATGAGCTCGGGCGGTAGGTTGTATTGGGCGGCAAGCGCCCCCATATGTTCGGCAACGTCGCAGGCAAGGATATCCACACGCGACACATTAAGCGAAACCGGAACCACACGAAGTCCTCGATCGATGCGCTTGCGCAGCCACGAGGCGACACTCTGCCAAATGTACTTGTCGAGCGTCACCACAAAGCCACTTTCTTCGAGTGCGGGGATAAACGTTGCGGGCGAAATGAGAGAGCCGTCCTTGTCAATCCAGCGGGTGAGTGCTTCGGCGCCAATAATCTTACCGGTTTCCATATCGACCTGGGGCTGCAAGTGGTAGGTAATACGACCATCTGAGAGCGCGTACTGGAATTCGGTCAGCGTGCGGTGGAACGCGACTTCGCGCTCGTACTCCGCGGGGCAGAAAATGGCAATGCGCTCCTTAAAGTCGTTTTTTGCGCGTCGATTGGTAAACATGGCCTTCGCCTGCGCATCGATGGTGATCTCCCCATTGGAGTCGATGGGGTAAACGCCCATGGACGGCCAAAAACCTACGCCGTCGTTGTGCTTGGCTACAGCCTCGCGCACGCGCGCATAGACTCGGTGAACGAAATCGTGCTCAAAGGGTATGAGCAGACAAAAGTCGTCTTGTCCCCAGTATCCCGCGACACCCATGTCGGCGTTCTCGATATCCTTGAGCACCGTGCCCACATCGGCAAGCATACGGTCGCCTTCGGCCTGTCCATACCATTCGTTAAATAGGCGCATGTGGCCCATGTCGACGGTGGCGATACACCAAGCGCCGTCGCGCCTTGCCTCGAGAAATGCGTTGGCGCGTCGCATAAACTCGTTGGGTCGATAGAGGCCCGTGAGCGGGTCGATACGTTCGGCGATGGCGCTTTTGCGCTCCGCCTCGGGTATGGGGAGGCTGTCGTTGGGAACAAGCCCGCCGGCCGTGCGAAGGCGACGCTCGAGTTCGCCTAAAACGGCGGTCGCTTGATGGGTTAAGTGCTCGTAGAAGGCTGGGACGACAAGACAGACGGGAGTAATGGTGTCGCCCGCGATTTGAACAGGAGCGAAAACGGCCTCTTTAAGGTGGCGGGTCAGTTGCTCGAATGCCCCGTGGTCCAAATCGTTGCTGAGCACGACGAACTGGACACTTCGTGAACGGAAGACGCGACTCCTACCGCGGGTGATCGACAGCATGCGGCCTGCGTATTCGGCGAGCATGTTGTCGACAGCCTCGGCCCCGTAGAGCTCGTTGAGCTTTGTCGTGCCACGAACGCGCACCGCTATAAGGCCCGTCTCGCAACGGTCGCAACGGCAGGCGTCGATGGCGTTGGCCAGCATGCGCTGCGTTCCGAGGCCTGTGGCGGCATCGACGGTTTCGGCAAGTGAGTGGTTGACGAGCTCGCCGACATAGAGCGAGGGGACATTTCCGTCGCCGTCGATACGAAACCCGCGAGCACGGCAAAGGACGTAGTCGCCGACGGCATTGCGCACACGATACTGCATGACGCGACGGTGCTTGGTGCCGTTATAGACTTGGTCGATGTCGTTGATGTAGGCCTCAAGGTCATCGGGATGGACGCGCGTTTTCCAGTAATCGCGGCAGTTGTCTATGTGCTCCGAGGGAAGGCCAAGATCGCGCAAGGCGCCTTGTGACCAAAGGGTGCGATGTTTGTCCAAGTTCTCGATAAAGAAATAGCGGCCCTCGTTGAGCATCGAAAAGGCGTCGAAAATACGATCGCTTATTTCGAAGTCGTCGGCGTGGACTTGCGTGATATTGCGTCGATCAAGGTGCATGGCATGACGTAGCTTGTAGTCGTACATGCGATGGTCGGCATCGAGCGTCATGCGATTGGGGGCTTCGCCCAGGGCGGGGTCGGCATGCGACACTCCATAGCTAAACGAGTGAGGCATCTCGGAATCGTTGTTTTTGAGCAGGACCGTTCGGCAGTGCTCAAGACGCTCGGCGAGGTCGTCCTCGGTCGCAACCGTAGATAGGATGGCAAACTCGTCGCCGCCTATGCGAAACGCCGCCTCGTCCACCTTCATATACAGCTTGAGATAGAGGCTTACCTGCAAGATATAGCGGTTGCCCTCGTCATGTCCAAAGATGTCGTTGCAGTGCTTAAGGTTATCGATGTCGATAAACGCCATGGTCACGGGCAGTTCCTGCTCCCAGATTTCCTCTAAGGAACGGGCAAAGCCGCCGCGGTTGCCAAGTCCGGTAAGCTGGTCGGTAAAGGCAGTCCTAATCAGATCATCCTGACGCTCGAGAAGGTCGCGAACGGTCTTTTCGAGCGTTTCGGTGTAATTGCTGACAGTATCCATGTCGTAAGCGGCTTTCTGAGGTCGGGCGAATTGCGTCGGGCGAGCTCGTTGTGCACACGCGTTGTTGTTCGGCGCTTTGCGTGTATCCAGGCCCCCGCCTCGCTGCGTTGTTGGGCTAATTTACCGGCTAATGTTCGCTGTTGATAACTACTGCGTAGTATAAACAACAGCACACAATTATATATGGGTGCACATGCTGTGGGCGGCCATTATTCGACAAACGGCAGCGCGACGATGCGATGTCCGATAAAAATGCGACTGAGACGATATATGTTGACGGGTATACTTGTCCCGGTTTTAAACGCAGGAACGGAGATGGTCGCATGGCACAGCCGGATACGACGCGCACGGTGGGACTCGCGCTCGAGGGAGGCGGCTACCGCGGTATGTATACGGCGGGCGTGCTCGACGTTTGGATGGAGCACGGTTTGACCTGCGACCATATGGTGGGTGTCTCGGCGGGCGCGGCGTTTGGCTACAACTTTAAATCGCGCCAGATCGGCCGCGCCATTCGCTACAACAAGGCCTATTGTGCCGACAAGCGCTATGCAGGCGTGGCCAGCTGGCTGCGAACCGGCGATATGTTCAATGCCGACTTTGCCTATCACGAGGTGCCCATCGAGCGCGATCCCATCGACCTGGAGACATATCGCACCTGCCCCATGCGGTTTACGTGCGTGTGTACCGATATCGAGACGGGCAAGGCCGTCTACCACGATCTGCCGTATGGCGACGAGAGGGATATCGAGTGGATCCGGGCGTCGTCGGCAATTCCCGTGGCGACGCGTCCTGTCGCCATTGAGGGCCGTAAGTACCTGGATGGCGGCGTGGCTGATTCTATTCCCAGTGCATGGCTGTTTGCGCAGGGGTATGACCGCAATATCGTGGTACTCACGCAGCCGGCGGGCTTTGTGAAGCAGCCCAACAGCGTGATGCCCATGCTACGTCGCGTGTTCCGTCACTATCCGGAGTTTGTCGCAGCGCTTGAGCATCGGCATGAGGTTTACAATGCCACGCTCGATGACCTGGCACGTCGCGAGGCTGCCGGCGAAATTTTTGTGGTGCGTCCGAGTGAATCGGTGAAGGTGCCGTCGCTGTGCCGCGAGCCCGATGAACTCGAACGCATCTACCAGATCGGTCGCCGCGATGCGGAGGCGACCTTGCCCACGCTGGAAGCGTATCTAGCGGGGTAAGGGTCGCATGCGGAAAGCGCGCCCCGGAATGGAGGTCCAAGCTGGGATGCGCTTTCCGTTGCTGAAGAATATGAGGCTGCGAATCGGCTGCTCGGCTTATGCCTATGCCCGCTGCCAGGTATCGACGAGCTCCTTGGCTGCGGCGTAGGGGTCGTCGGCACTGCAGACGGCGCTCACCACAAAGAAGCCATCGACGCCGGTGGCCTTGAGCTGCGGCAGGTCGGCCGTCTTGACGCCGCCGCCCACCACGATGGGCACGGGGCTTGCCGCGTGGAGTGCGGCCAGATCCTCAAAGCTTTTGGTGATGATGGAGCCATCGGCTGCGCGGCCGCAATCGCGTTTGGTCTCGGTCTCGTGGAGCGGGCCGATGCCCAGGTAGTCGACCAGGCTCATGTCGGCGGTCTTGACGTACTCGAGCATCTCCTCGCAGCGTGCCGAAAGGCCCACGATGGCATCGGGGCCCAGAAGCTTGCGGCAGACCTCGACGGGAATATCACTCTGGCCCACGTGCACGCCGTCGACAGCAATACCCTGCTCGCGCGCGGCGAGTACGCAGTCCAGGCGGTCGTCGATTAACAGGGCGACCTGACCGGTCTTGCCAGCCTGTGCGATTGCCTGCGCGGCGTCGCCGGTCAGTGCGATGATCTCGCGGGCGCTTGCCACCTTGGAGCGCACCTGGATGCAGGTAAAGCCTGCGTCGAGCGCCTGGGCCACCACATCGCCCACGGGACGTCCCAGCGTGTTTTCGGGGCCGAGTACTAGATAGGCCGAGATATCAAGGTTGTCGCGGATGCTCATCGTGCTTCCTCCTGCTTTTTGATCTGTGCTTCCATGCGCTCGAGTTTGCCGGTCATGGTGTCGGTAAATCCGGGTCGAATATCGGCTTTGAGCACGACTTCGGTGCGGATGCCCTTGCTCGCCAACACAAAGGTTGCGTCGCGCACGACCTGCATGACCTCGTCCCAGTCGCCCTCGATCTCGGTGAACATCGAGGTGGTGTGGTTGGGAAGGCCGCTCTCGCGAATGACGCGCACGACCTCGGCGACCTCGGCGGACAGTTCATCGCCGGTGCCGCACGGGGCGATGGCCACGGCGACGAGTGTGTTCATGCCGGCATTGGTTGCGGGCTCGGACATGGCTTATGCCTCCTCGAGCTCGAGTTGGTTATCGGCAATATCCTGGGCGGTCGCGCGGTAGAGCTCGTCGATAAAGGCGACCTTAAAGCTTGCCGGGGCATCGGCGACAGCGGCGGCACGCGTGCCGGCAACGTTGTAGACGGCGGTGCCGCAGATGGCTGCCGGAAACGGATCGG
>URVK01000038.1 GCA_900551305.1 uncultured Collinsella sp. | reverse complement strand
TCTGGAAGGCCTCGCGATAGCGCTCGGACGTGCCATCGATGACCTCGGCGGGCAGGTGCGGGGTCTCCCCCGTCATATCCCAGTTGGCCTTGAGCCAATTGCGGACGAATTGCTTGTCGTAGCTAGGCTGGATCTTGCCCTCCTCGTAGCTGGCAGCAGGCCAGAAACGGCTGGAGTCGGGCGTGAGGCACTCGTCGATCAGCGTGACCTTGCCATCAATAACACCAAACTCGAACTTGGTGTCGGCAATGATGATGCCACGGGTCGCGGCGTACTCGGCAGCGGCCTTGTAGATCTTGAGGGAAAGGTCACGAATCTGCGTGGCGATGTCCTCGCCCACGATCTCGCAGCAACGCTCGAACGAGATGTTCTCGTCGTGGTCACCGATCTCGGCCTTCGTGGACGGCGTGAACAACGGCTCGGGAAGCTTGGAAGCCTCGGTCAGGCCCTCAGGCAGCTGGATGCCGCAGACGGTGCCGTTCTCGTCGTAGGTCTTCTTGCCCGAACCGGTCAGATAGCCGCGGACGATGCACTCGATAGGAATCGTCTGGGCCTTCTTAACCAGCATGGCGCGGCCAGCGAGGTAGTCACGATACTCAGCAAACTCCTCGGGGAAATCCGCCGGGTCGATGGAAACGAGATGGTTGGGGACGATGTCGGCAAACTTATCGAACCAGAATGCCGAGATGCGATTGAGCACCTCTCCCTTAAACGGAATCTCGTCGGGAAGAATGAAGTCGAACGCAGAAATGCGGTCGGTGGCGACCATCAGCAGGTTTTCACCGGCATCGTAAATATCACGAACCTTGCCACGGGAATCCGGACGACGCTCCATCGTTGTCACGTGAGTCACTCCTTACCTAAATACGACAGAAATGCGGGTTCTTTCCCGCATGTTTTCGCAAACTCGGAGCGGCAGGGACGCGGCCCCTCCTTCACCGAATAGCGAAAAGCTAGTGCTCCATTGTAGTAGATGCCGCGTCTGCCGTGTGCTCGCGGGGCAGATGAATTGTAAAAGTCGTACCCTTTCCAAGCTCCGACTCCACGGATATGTAGCCATGGTGACGCTCGACAATCTGCTTGGTCACGGCGAGGCCGACGCCCAGGCCGCCAGCTTCGCGGGCGCGGCTGGCATCGGCGCGCCAAAACCGCCCGAAAATGCGCGACAGATCGTCCTTGGCAATACCGATGCCGGTATCAGAAACGGCAATGCTGACGTGCCTGCGGTCACTGAGCACCGACACCACGACCCAACCGCCCTCGGGGGTGTAGCGCATGGCGTTGCTCATGAGGTTGATAACACATTGCGTGATCATGTCGGGATCTGCCTCGACAACGTCATCGTGGCCCTGCGTCTCATCTGCAAAGCGCAAACGCAGGTCACGGTCGGCAAACAGGCGCTCCTGGCCATTCACAATCGATCGCACGAACGGAACCATGTCCACCGGTTCTAGATTGAGCGGAGCCGTGCTGTTTTCCATACGCGATAGGTCGAGCATCTGCTGCACCAGACGAGCCAGGCGACGCGTCTCGGAAGCAACGGTCTCCAAATGCTCATCGTCGGTGGGATACACGCCATCCTGCATGGCCTCGACCGTTGCGAGCATGGCCATAAGCGGCGTGCGAAGCTCGTGTGCAACGTCTGAGGTCAGGCGCTTCTCGTGTTTCATATCCTTCTCGAGCGAAGTGGCCATCTCATCGAAGGTCTCACCCAGCTGATCGATCTCGTCATCACCGCGCAGTCCCGTGCGAGCCGACAGGTCGCCGTCACGGATTTGCTTTGCGGTACTGGTGATGCGATGAATCGGCTTGGTGAGCATGCGCGACACGAGCGATCCGATAACGACCGAAATGCAGATTGCAACAACCGCGGCGAGGGCCATGGCGTTAAAGGTCTTCTCCCTAAACGCAGAGTCCGCCTTGGTGAGCAGAGCGTCGGAGCCGATGGCCCACAGCTTTACCTGTCCGACATGCTCGCCGGAAGACGTTACAATCTCGACGTTAGCAACGCTATCGGAGTCGGTTGGAGCAGACGAGACCGGGCTATGCGATGCCCTCTTGCCGCTCGTGTCGTCGGTCGTAGCCTGGTTTTCGCGTACATCGGCGGTCGCGCTTGCCGAGGGCCAGGAATCGTCATAAACGATCACGCCCTTTTTATTGACGACCTGCATGCCCAGATCGTCGGAAACCAAACTCGACGTTGCGACCGTGCGCAGTTCTCCCGCGGTCCAAGAGCCGTTTTCCTCATATGAGGTCGCCAACTTCTCGGCAGCGGAATTTGCGATTTCGACGATATTGGAGCGTGTGTAATCCGAAAAGACCGTGCCCCACACAACAGAGACAACGCCCACCAGCACCAATACTGTCATGAGCGATGTCAGAGCAAAAGCAAGTGCCATGCGCGAGGGATAGCTCATCGTTGGCCGTGAATCGGAACGAGGCGTGTTCCAACTAGCCTTGGAACCCGCCTCGCTCTCCTGCTTGTGCTTTTGTCCGATTTCAAAGCGCGCAGGTGTCATATGTGATTTCCCTATTTCTCGTCCGACTTATCGGTCTTGGCCGGAGCCTCGAAGCGATAGCCGACACCATGGACGGTGTAGAGCCACTTGGGCTTCTTGGGATCATCGCCCAGCTTGGCGCGAAGATTCTTCACGTGGCTATCGATGGTGCGCTCATAGCCCTCAAAGTCATACCCGAGCACTTTCTCGACCAGCTCCATGCGGTTATACACACGGCCGGGATGGCGGGCAAGCGTGGTGAGCAGCTTGAACTCGGAAGCCGTCAGATCGACTTCCTTGCCCTCGACCAAGATCTTGTGGCCCGAGATATCGATGACCAGATCGCCGAAGTCGAGTACCTCGACGGCGGGCTCGTCGGCCTGATGGGCACGGCGGAACAGAGCGCGAACGCGGGCGACGAGCTCGCGCGGCGAGAACGGCTTAATCAGATAGTCGTCGGCGCCGAGCTCAAGACCGATAATACGGTCCTCGATCTCGCCCTTAGCCGTCAGCATGATGATGGGGACATCCGAGGTATCGCGAATGGTGCGGCAAACGCGCTCGCCGGGAATCTTGGGGAGCATAAGGTCGAGCACGACCAGGTCGAACTGATGCTTCTCGAACTCCTCGATCGCGGACTGGCCGTCGCCGACGCCCACAACCCAGTAGCCTTCGCGCTCGAGATAGGCAGCGACGGCGTCACGGATTGCCTTCTCATCCTCCACCAGCAGAATCTTTTTTGCATCTGAAGCCATAACACGGCCCCCCTGTCTCAATTAGCTAAGAACAAGCCCATTTTAACGCACCTGAGCCCGCCGGATGCCGCTATGACGCGGCAGCTCGGCGGGCGGTACTCACAATTACAACGCGTTTATTCCCCTGTTGGCGCCTTTTTAACCCCTCTAAGCTTAAAGAGAGAATAGACGTGCAGTGACCGTCTCTGGTATACCCTGGCTGTTGCGCACCGTGGCGTACGTAAGGAATGAGTCCGATTTTCCCGCCGTAGCTGGATAATCGCCATACTCCAAAGCGCGGTCGGGCGACAGCAGCGAGCCATAGGTCTTGGCAGAGGTGTCGATCAGGAAATGCGACGCCTGTACCTTAACAAGGTATTTATTCTTCTTGCCAGCCGCACATGCGAGCGGCTCGCGGGACAGGAAGAGATACGGCCCTCCCTCATTACCGATATACGTGCCCATGTTGCCCAGGCTGCCCACGCCACTATAGGTCGCCTCGATAGAAAACACGAAGGTATCGCCCATATATACGGCCTCGAAAGGCGAGACTGACGAGGGAAGAACTAGCTGGGCACGTTTGGTGTTGTTGCCGTCGGTCAGATCGATTGCCGTTATGCCGTAGTAGACGCCCTCGTCGTTGCGGACACGCGGCGAGATGGTCAAAATGCCGTCGCTCGCGCGCGGGGCCGATGCAAAGCGGCCCGTCGATTTCCAAATTACCTCGGCCTTGGATTCATCAAGCGAGCGACGATAGCAAAACGAATCACTACTCGTTTTATTGCCGCCTGCCGAAGGCATTTTATACCAGCTGACTGATGACCCGAACGCCGTGAACAGGGGCGGATCATAGTCCTTGCCACCTCGATCGAGCTCAACCACGTCGCCAGAGAGCGAAGCGCCCGACAGATTTTGAGCGTAGAGCTTCCACGATGAATTGGCAAAGTTCATCTCAACCCACGCGAATACGCCGTCGCCGGCACGGACATCGTAGAATGCGTATCCCGTGCCCTCGATAGGATCCTCGATTAATGTGGTAAGCGAGCCATCGCCCAGGTTGAGCACGCCGAGTGTGTTGGCGTGCAGTGCCGATGCGGGCGCCATCATCGCCGCGGCGTAATCGCCGTCGCAGTAGTACAGCAGCGTACCCAGAGGCAGCGTCCACGATGACGCCGGCTCAAGATCGATGTCGACAGCCTCATACTCATCCGTAATCGAGATGATTTTGGAATCGTCCTTGATAACCTGCGGCTCGCCGGCGGCATCATCGCTGGTACCCGTTTTTTTCGAGCATCCGGCAAGCACCGTGGCAGCGCCCGCGGCAGCCCCACCGAGTACAAAGCCGCGACGCGATATTCCGTTCTTGATGTGATCGGCGATACCCATTAGGCGATCTCGGCGCGAGCGGCCTCGATAGCGCGCGTAAGCTGGTCGGCGCAGGAGGTCTTTTTCATACCGCAGGTATTACCGGCGAGAACCTCGATTACGCGATCGGCGGGACCAGCTTGGAGATAGCCTTGAGATTGCCGTCGCAGCCGCCGGTAAACTCAACGCCCACCACCTTGTTGCCGTCATCGGAAAGGTCAAGGTGAATATTGCGAGCACACACGCCCTGAGGCTTGTAATCAAACGAAATCATGCGATCCCCTCTCAGAATGTTATTCGAGACGACTATTATCCCCGTCTTTCCCTAAATGCAACGAGGCGCTTTGCCGGCAACACACATTACCAGCAAAGCGCCCTAAAAAGCTAACGTTATGCCCGAACCTACTCGAAGCTCAGCTGCTCCAGACGATCAAAGACCGTGTCGATACGGGTGAGGAAGTCCCACGGATCAAAGATCTCGTCGAGCTTCTCCTGACTGACGGTGCAGCGCGGGTCGGCCTCGAGACGCTCCTTAAAGGTGGGGCCGGAGACACAATCCTGTACCTCGTGCCAGGTTGCCATAGCGTTCTCCTGCACAATGGCGTACGCGTCCTCGCGGGTGATGCCCGTGTCGACGAGGGCGAGCAGTACCTTGGAAGAGAAGATGAGGCCGCGGGTCTTATTGAGGTTGGCCATCATGCGGGCGGGATACAGCTGCAGGCCGTCGATAACGCGGATGAGGCACTGGAACATGTGGTCGAGGGCGATGAAGCTATCGGCCTGGGCGACGCGCTCGGCAGAGGAGTGCGAAATGTCACGCTCGTGCCACAGGGCGACGTTATCGAAGGCAACCTGGGCGTTGGACTTCACGACGCGCGACAGACCGCAGACTTTCTCCATGGTGATGGGGTTGCGCTTGTGCGGCATGGCTGAGCTGCCCTTTTGGCCCTTACGGAACGGCTCCTCGGCCTCGAGCGTATCGGTCTTCTGTAGATTGCGAACCTCGGTAGCGATGCGCTCACAGGTGGCCGCTGTAGTGGCAAGCACGCCGGCAAGGTAGGCATGGTGATCGCGGCTGATGACCTGCGTGGACAGGGGATCGTGGACCAGGCCCAGGTGCTCGCAGACGTACTCCTCGACGAACGGCTCGATGGAGCTGTACGTGCCGACAGCGCCCGAGATAGCACCGAAGGCAACATTCTTGCGGGCGTCCTCAAGACGATCCAAATCGCGCTTGAGCTCCCAGGCCCAAGAGCCAAACTTCATGCCGAAGGTCATCGGCTCGGCATGGATGCCATGAGTACGGCCGGCGCAGAGCGTGTTGCGCTCCTCAAAGGCGCGACGCTTGCAGATCTCGCCGAGTTTTTTGACGTCCTCGATGATCAGGTCGCAGGCCTGGGTGAGCTGGTAGCACAGGGCCGTGTCGCCCAGATCGGAGCTGGTCATGCCATAGTGAACCCAGCGGCTGGGCTTGGGGTCGCCCTCGGGAACATCGGCATCGATGTACTCCTTCATGTTGGTCAGGAAGGCAATGACGTCGTGGCGCGTGACTTCCTCGATCTTATCGACCTTCGCCTTCTCAAAGTTGGCATGGTCGCGGATCCACTGGGCCTCGTCTTTGGAAATACCGATCTTGCCGAGCTCCGCCTGGGCCTCGCAGGCCAAGACCTCGATCTCCTGCCAAATGGCGTACTTGTTCTCGAGGGAGAAAATGTGTCCCATCTCCGGGCGGGTATAGCGATCGATCATAGCGGCTCCCTTTTGGTTATTGGCACGTTGGTCGTAACCCATCCATTGTACCGTGCGCAGGTGCAAGTATGGGCAGCAGGCATTAACCTAACATTTTGGAATTGGAGCGAGCAACGGGACATCTGCGCATTTGCTTCGCAAATCCGCACCGGCTTCAGGCGAGCCCCTCAGCCTCACGAAGCCGCGGGGGAAGACTTTGTTGAATTGGCCGTCCCCATGTCTCCCGCACTCGATGGAGCGGGCAACGGGACATCCGCGTATTTGCCTCGCAAATCCGCACCGGCTTCAGGCGCCTGTCGGCGCCTTCGCCTGCTCGCTACAAACGCTTCGCGTTTGCTTTACGCTCGCACCCTGTCGGGTTCGAGTCCCGGCGCTTTATTGAAAAAAGCACGGCACCGTAATGGTGCCGTGCTTGTGCTTCTAGCTGGAGCGGGCAACGGGACTCGAACCCGCGAGTGTCAGCTTGGGAAGCTGATGCCTTACCACTTGGCGATGCCCGCATATGTGGGGGATAGTATAACGCGGTTGTCTTGTTCGATACAAGGGTGGCGATGCTTGTTTTAGCTATGGAGATTCGTTTGAAAATCGCGTCAATTGTGGAGATGAGGACCTTTGACCTCCTGTTCTCCTTATCTTCTACCTGCGCTTTTGCTTGATTGTTGTATTTGAGCTCAATTTGTCAGGAATTGGGCAAGCTTTTGGTCAGGCTCCGGTACTTACCCGCATGAACCTCGGGGGTAGCCTCATCCTACGCGTCGCAGCCTCCCCGTGCGGCGCACGAGGGATAAGGAGCAGCCATGTCCAACGCACCCACGCACTCTGTCCACAGCGCAATCGCAACAGGTCCGCTGCTCCTGCTCCTCTTCCTGCTTTTCGGCTGCCTGGCACCGGGAGCCGCATTTGCCGTCGATGGCTACGACCAGCTCGGCTTCCGCACTATTAGCGATGATTGTGGGCCCTTCTTCATCGGCAAGTATGAAGCTCAAGACACCTCGATTGCCTACTGCATGAACCAGGAGCGCCCCGGCCCCACCAAACCGGGCGGCCCATGGCTCAACTTTGATCAAGGCTGGGTGTGGCTCGACGACGAGTTCGCGGCAATCGTTTGTCACGGATATCCCACCACCACGTCGTTTGGCGGTTACCATCTTTCACCCGATCGCGCCCGCGCCGCCACCCAGCTTGCCGTATGGATGCTCAACGGCACTACCCATGTCGACGGCACCTACTCCTACACGACCGCTCAAGGTAAAACCAAGAGCGGACACTTTACCGCCGACAATGAAGTCGTGGCGGCTGCGCGGTACTCGTCGTCCAGCGCAAAATCAGGAAGCATCGAAGCCGCTCCGCACCGCGCGCGACGCTATCTAGGGGCCGTATCGGGCGGCAGCAAACGTCAAGACATGCTCTATGTACTGCCGGCGGTCTCTGTTTCCTTCCAAAAGCAGTCTGCTAACACCGTTATTACCAGCGGAAACAATACCTATCAGTTTACCGGGGCAACATTCGATATTTTTGAGAGCGCCAGCGGCGCGCGTGTCGGCACCATCAAGATGGACAGCAACGGTCGAGCGCAAGCAACACTTCTGCCCAACACGGCATACTACCTAGTTGAAACGAAGGCGCCGGCCGGCTATGTCCCCCGCCACGATCGTATTGCCTTTACCACGGGGAATGACGGCGGGCGGGTCGCCATTGATGAACAGCCCGGCACCATCAATCTGCGTATCGTAAAACTCGATGCCGCGACGAATGCCGGCCCCCAGGTGGGATCTTCACTCGCAGGAGCAGAGTTCACGTGTGTGTCGCAATCAACCCCTGGATGGGCACAAATCCTCACGACCGACGAAAGCGGTCGGGCCACCCTCGCCGATGTCCCCTTAGGAACCTTTACCATCTACGAATCAAAAGCCCCCGAGGGCTACCTGCCATCCAACGACAGCTGGACCTATACCGTTGGAGCCGACCAGCTCGGCGATTCAGGCGTGGTCGAGATCGAATCTCGCGTTTCCGATATCCCCATTGCGTTTAACCTTGAGATTTCCAAATTCAAGGATTACGGCAATAGCGACCAATCCGGCCTGGAGCAGCCGGCGGAAGGTGTTGTCTTTGAGGTTGTCAGCAACAGCTCTCAGCAGGTTGTTGGCACACTGACCACAAACGTCTATGGCTTTGCCTCCACCAAAGATCAGCCCGAAGCATGGTTCGGCGCAGGCAAGCGACCCGCCGGTGTCCACGGAGCCGTCCCATACGACCGTGCCGGCTACACGGTTCGCGAGGTTCCGGAAACCGTCCCCGAGGGTTTTAAACGTGCAGGGGAATGGACCGTCGGGGCCAATCAGATTTCCAACGGCGCCGAGCTTCAATATATCGTGGACAACCACGCTCTGTCGACGCATCTCCAGATTGTAAAACGCGATGCCCAAACAGGCGCTTCTGTTCCACTAGCCGGATTCACCTTCCAACTACTCGACAGCAATCACGAATCTGTCTCACAAACTTGCTGGTATCCAACACATAACGTAATGGACACCTTTACGACTGACGCGACCGGGACCGTCACACTGCCCGAATCGCTCGTGCCGGGCACCTATTATGTACGCGAAACCTCGGCCAAAGAGCCCTATCTTGTCGGCGAAGAGATCGAGGTAAACATACCCGCCGACATGAACCTAACGCCCGTTGCAGTCGCCTCGTATTATGACCACGCCGCGACCGGAAACATCAGGATCGTTAAAACCGATGCCATAGACGGCAGCAGCCTCGCGGGCGCCGTCTTTGAGATCCGTGCCTCGGGTGATATCGTGCGCCCCGACGGTAGCATTGCCGCGCTCGACGGTGAGACTGTCGCTACCGTCACGACGGATGAAACTGGAGAAGCACGCGCGGACAACCTCCCGCTGGGACCTGGCACCGCACGCTACGAGGTTGTCGAGACTCAAGCGCCGGCAGGGTTCTTGCTCGATCGAACAACCCATATTGTCGACCTTACTTATGCCGACCAGAAAACACCCGTTGTAGAAGCACGGCTTAACGTATCCGACGATTACACCAAGGTTGATATCTCCAAGGTCGATGCAAGCGGCGAGCAGGAAGTGGAAGGCGCACAACTCACCTTATATGGTCCCGATAAAACCGAAATAGACTCCTGGACCTCATCCGACAAGCCGCACCGCGTCGAACATCTTGCACCCGGCACCTACTCGTTGCGCGAAATGATGTCTCCGCGGACCTATGACCTTGCCGAGGAAATAACGTTTGAAATAAAGGATACGGGAGAAGTCCAATCCGTCGCGATGAAGGATGCGCCCATCGAGATCAAGGGACAGGTCGACAAGCGTCAGGAACTTGTCCAACCTATCGAAAAGGGCCTGTTGGCTAACGGCGATGGTAAAAACCGCGCCACGACGCAAACCAATAGTGATGGGCTTTTCTCCTATACCATCGATGCTCGAAACGATTCCGCTACTTGGGTTGATGAGTTTACGATTACCGATGATCTTGAGTGCGCCAAAGACGGCACAGCGAGATTCATCTCAATCGAAACCCCCGTCGCCATCGGCGACCTCAACGGTCTGTGCAACGTATGGTATCGCACGACGCCGTTGGACTCGACAGACGTCGATGAGCCGGCAAACGCGACACTTGACGATGGACACGAAAATCCTTGGCTTGAGTCCGACGAAGTAAAAGAGAGCCTGGGTGAGGACTGTCGCCTCGTCGATTACGACGGTTGGCACCTCTGGAAGGCGGATATCTCGACCACGGAATCCACCACACTCGAGGCGAAAGAACTCGACCTTGCATCCAATACCGTCGTAACGGGCATTCGAATTGAATACGGTGCGGTAGCCGCCGACTTTACGACTCGAAGCGATGCGGATTCTTGGACCCGCGATGATCTCAAAGATGAGCACGACGACCTTGACGATGCCAAAGCAATCCTTGGCACAGACGCTCGGGGCGCAGTCGTACACATGCAGGCAACGTCGGCTTATACGCCCCAAACCGCACTCACCAACAGCGCGCGCGTCGATCTTTGCCGCAACGGTGGCGGCGATAAACTTGAGTCACATGACGAGGACAGCGTCATTCAACGCTGTACCCTACCGCAGGACCTACCGGCAACAGGATCAGTTCCCATCGCCGCTTGCATCACCGCGCTCCTGACCTCGGGTGCCGCAGCCCTATGGTTCGCTCGCCTTAGGTCGATCCCAAAGAAGCGCTAGCGCGATGAAAAAGCGGGCGAGCCCGTCCCCCCGCCCCCCCCCCCTTTTCGTATA
>URVK01000037.1 GCA_900551305.1 uncultured Collinsella sp. | reverse complement strand
CACGGCACTCGCGCGCTCGTAACCACTCGTGTTGTAGACGATCGGGATAACCAGTCCGCGCGCCCGTGCCGCGGCAATCACGGCAGGCAACAGGTGCGCATAGTGCGTCGCCGTCACCAAATTGATGTTGTTGGCACCCTGGTCCTGCAGCTCCAGCATAATCTCGACCAGACGCTCAGGCGAAATCTCAAGGCCAAAATTGCCGGTCGAGATCTCGTGGTTCTGGCAGTAGATACATTTAAGCGAGCAACCGCTAAAGAAGATCGTGCCCGAACCGGCCTCGCCCGAGATAGGCGGCTCCTCCCACATATGAAGCGCGGCGCGGGCCACCTTGAGCGTGTCGTTAGCACCGCAGACGCCGTGCGCGCCCTCATCGCGCGCCGCACCGCAACGGCGCGGACACAAATGGCAGGCGGGCGAAAAAAGTTCGGTCAACGACGTCGGCATAAAAACATGCTCCAAAACAACGATTCAGCAGCTCAAACGTAAAGGGCCAGACCGCGTAGACGGCTCCGTCCCTAAGGCGCCGTAATCGTCCGACACGATTTTTGTAATGTCAAGACTGGAATCGATAAAGTGCCGCTTTATGATGTAGGTATTCCGCCCCCCGCGGAGCAACTGGGTGAACCGTCGCGTTTATTTAGGGAGCCCACACAGTCGTACCTAGTACAGGTATCCTTCGTTGTTAAGGACGCTGGAACAGTCGATGAGGGCACCCACCTGTTTTAGGTGGGTTCATTTTCGTAACGTGGGGGGTGGTTTTCTTTTGCCGAAAATCACCATACAGTCCATATGGATCCCCGCCGGCATCCCGACAAGCCATCGACAACATTCCAATATCTGGTAAGCGCGTGATTATCGCTGCGTGCAATTCCATGCACCCCCCTTGGTCGAGTATCATGGTTCGGCTATGCCCTTTGCGCATGGCGTTCTTCTGACCTTTTCCTTCGACGCTTGGCGGTTTTTAGATTCATGGCTTCATCCCCGAGCTACATACCGTACCTATGCGTGGCAGCGGCGGCCTTTATCACGACCTTCCTCACGGTACCCCTGGTCAAGCGCCTGGCAATCAAGCTCGACGCCGTCGACTATCCTTCTAAGCGCCGCATCAACACCAAGCCCATCCCGCGTTTGGGCGGAACGGCGGTGTTTTTGGGCCTGGTCGTCGCCTGCACTGTGCAAATCCTAGGCACCTGGTACCTGGGTTGGCCGCCCGTTTTGGTGCCCCACCCCCGTCTGCACATCAGCTACCCCATACTTGCGCTTTCTTTTACCGTTATCTTTGCGACCGGCGCTATCGACGACGTCTTCCAGCTCACGCCCAAGCAAAAGCTGGCCGGACAGGTCCTCGCCGCGCTTATCGCCTGCATGGGCGGCCTGCGGATCGGCGTCATCGTCAACCCGTTTGCCCCCGGCGAGATCATGCTCGGATGGCTCGCCTACCCCATCACCGTAATCTATCTGGTGGCATTCACCAACATCATTAACCTCATCGACGGCCTCGACGGCTTGGCCACGGGCATCTGCGGCATCGCGTCGTTCACCATGTTTTCGATGGCCGTTCTCTCGGGCCGCATCGACGCCGCCGCGCTCTCCATTGCGCTCTTTGGCGCCTGTCTGGCCTTTTTGCGCTACAACTTCAACCCCGCAAGCATCTTCTTGGGCGACTCGGGGTCGCTGCTTCTGGGCTTTGCGCTGGGCTCCATCTCGCTGCTCAACGTGAGCCGCACCGCCGCACTCACCTCGCTTATCATCCCGCTCATCGTTGCCGGCGTGCCCATCATCGACACGTTTAGCGCCATTGTGCGCCGCAAGCGCGCCCACATTAGCATCGGGCAGGCCGACAAGGGCCACATCCACCACCGCCTGATCCAAGAAGGCTACAACCAAAAACAGGCCGTGCTGCTCATCTATGCCTGGTGCATCATGCTTTCGGCCGGCGCCGCCGCGATTAACCAGGTCGAGGTGCCCATGCGCGTGCTCATCTTTACCGTGCTCGCCATTGGCTCGGCGGCCTTTGCCAAGCATCTACATCTGTTTGAGCCCGTGCTGCGCCACCATTACAACAAGCGCACGCACGAGGACGAGCTCGTCACCCCCGACGACCCCGCTTTTAAGCAGGAGGAGCAAGCAGCCGAGGAACGTAAAGAAGAGCGCCACCACAAGCTCTAGGATAAGCTGCCGAGGATGTGCCCAGACACCGTTGGCCAAGCGCAGCCGCGCCGCACCCATCGCACAAGCCACCCCTCTCCCGCCCCTCGCCTACTTACGCCCCGCCCCTCCAATAAACGCGTTATCATCTTGACCCATGAACATACGTTAGGAGCAATCATGCCAAACGAGAACAGCTACGAAGTCGCGCTGCAAAAGAGCAACGCCATTCGCGAGGGCCTGGCCAAGACGCCCGAGAAGTTCACCATGCTTACCGGCGACCGCCCCACCGGCCGTCTGCACCTGGGTCACTACTTTGGCACCCTCAAGGGCCGCGTGGAGCTGCAGAACATGGGCGCCAGGACCAACGTACTCATCGCCGACTACCAGGTCATCACCGACCGCGACACCACCGAGCACATCCAGGACAACGTGTACAACATGGTCATGGACTACCTTGCCTGCGGTATCGACCCCGACAAGACCATGATCTACGCGCACTCCGCCGTGCCCGCCGCCAACCAGCTCATGCTGCCGTTCCTGTCGCTGGTGTCCGAGGCCGAGCTGGCGCGCAACCCCACGGTCAAGGCCGAGATGGAGGCCTCGGGCCACGAGCTCACCGGCCTTCTGCTCACCTACCCGGTGCACCAGGCCTGCGACATCCTGTTCTGCAAGGGCAATGTGGTGCCCGTCGGCCGCGACCAGCTGCCGCACATCGAGCTCACCCGTACCATCGCCCGCCGCTTTAACAACCGCTACGGCAAGGTATTTCCCGAGGTCGAGGCGCTGCTGTCCGAGACCCCGCTGCTGCCCGGCCTTGACGGTCGCAAGATGAGCAAGAGCTACGGCAACGCCATCAATATTTCGATGACCGCCGAGGAAACGGCCAAGCGCATCAAGAAGAGCCAGACCGACTCCGAGCGCATGATCACGTTCGACCCCGAGAACCGCCCCGGTGTGTCCGGCCTGCTTTCGACGGCTGCCATCTGCACCGGTCGCTCCGAGGTCGAGATTGCCGAGGAGATTGGCATGGGCGGCTCCGGCCAGCTCAAGAAGTACGTGACCGAGGCCGTCAACGAGTACTTCGCACCTATCCGCGAGCGTCGCCAGCGCTACGAGAACGATCTGGACTATGTGAAGGACGTCCTGCATGAGGGCAACCGTCGCGCCAACGAGATCGCCGAGCAGACCCTGGCCGAGGTTCAGGACGCCATGGGTATGGTGTACTAGGCCGATCTGCTGGCTTGAGCTTTCGATTGCTTTAGGGCGGGCGCTACGGCGTCCGCCTTTTTTGGAGCCGGACCGCTTCGGCTCCGTCCATCGCACCCCCTCGACAAACAGGAACAGGCCCGCCGGCAGCTAGTTGCCAGCGGGCCTGTTCCCGAAGTACACCGTTGAATCGCACAGAGGGGAGGAATGCGAATCAAACTCAACAGGGCAGGCTTTTTCATCGCCTATTGCCTGCTCCGTTGCTGAAACCAATATAGTTCACCGTGGTTTACTTTCTGACGGCAAAGTACGCCACCACACCTTCTCCATAAGTTAGCTCTGGTAAACCTACAGCGTAAAACCACCACAAAGGGGACAGGCACCTTTGTGGTGGTTTTGGCCACGGCAGAGCTGTTAGAGTCCGGCAGGCCAGCGACAGGCGGCCAAGTCGACGTGCATGGGATCGGTAAACGTCACGCCCTCCCCCATTAAGAGCTCACGCTGGGCATCGGGGCCGCCAAAGGCAAAGCCCTCACAGATACGGCCGTCGGCAAACACCACGCGATGACAGGGAATTTGGCCGGGGCGCGGGTTGCTGTGCAGCGCATAGCCCACATAGCGCGCGCTCCGCGGACGACCGGCAAGCAGCGCCACCTGACCGTAGGTGGCAACCATCCCCTCGGGAATCTGCTCGACCACCTCATACACCCGCTCAAAAAAGCCCTCAGACGCCATCGCATGCTCCTTTCAACCGAAACAAGCATAAACCACCAAAAAGGTGCCTGTCCCCTTTGTGGTGGTTTTGACCGGAAAGCTAGTTGGCGGGGCGGAAGAAAGCTACGGCTACGGCGCCGGGGCCCACGTGGGTGCCGATGGTGGCGCCAATGGTGTGGATGGGCAGCTCGTTCTCGGTGTGTCCAGCCCACAGTGCCGCGCTGTCCTCGATATACTTCTTGAGCACGGCGTCCGAAAGGCCCGTATAGCCCAGCGCCAGCGGCATGGAAAAGTCGACGCCGCCCGCTTTTTCGACCTTCTGGTTGAGCAGGTTACGGCCGTTCTTGGAACCGCGCGCCTTGCCCAGCTGCACGATCAGGCCGTCCTCGGCGGCCACCACGGGCTTAACGTTGAGCAGCGTGCCCACAGCGCCCGCAGCAGCAGACAGGCGACCGCCACGCACCAAGTACTCCAGCGTCTCGAGCAGGCCGATGACGACCACACGGCGCGCTACGGCCCTCGTCCACCAAGCGCAGCGCATACTCGACCAGCACGCGCTCGCCCAGGGTGACGTTGTTGCTATCTACCACGAACACGTCGCCGCCCGGCGCCTCGGCAAGTGCGGTACGGGCACTCTGATTGGTGCCCGAAAGCTTGGCGCCAACGGTAATAATCACTGCCTCGTCGCCGGCCTCACGCGCCTCGGCAATCGCCTGCGAAAACGCGTACGGGTTGACCTGGCCGGTCTTGGGCAGCTCATCGCGCTCCACGAGCATCTCGTAAAAGCGCTGGTGATCGATGTCGACGCCATCCATGTACACATCGGTGCCAAAGGTGACGGACAGCGGCAGAACACGCAGAGCGGGGTGCTCAGCCGGCGACATATCGCTCGCGGAATCGGTAATAATACGAATGGACATAGCGAATCCTTTCTTGCGCGGACCTCGCGCGGGGAATTTTGACAGCAATGCCCCGGCACGGTATACGCGCTCAAACGGGACTATGCAGTTGTTAATTGGAAGCAAATGCCTTGGCGGCCTTAGATCTCGCGCAGGGTGTTGAGAATCGTGCGCAGCGACGCATACATCTGCTCGCGCTGCTCCACACCCATAGCCTTACCGGTGGTATCGAGCACCTCGCGAATGATGCGGTCCGCCTCGCTCATGCTCTCGCCGCCCAGAGCGGTCAGGCGCACCGGAGCACGATACTTAACGGCGGCATCGCCCGAATCATCGACCTCGACGTAGCCACCCTCCTCCAGATGCGCGAGCGTACGCGAGACGGCGGCGCGGGTCACGCCTGCCATGCGAGCCAGGTCGGCGCCAGTCAGGCCGTCCTTGCTGCGCTCAAGATAGTACAGGCACATAACGTCGGAGCCCTTGAGACCCAGCCTTGCGCCCTCAGACGTCTTAATGCGCTGGATCTCCTTGTAGAGTCCGCTGATCAGTCCGACAAAGTCCTCGAAACGTGTCTCGTCGCTCTGCTGCATGGGAGACGACCGCCTTTCGCTTGCATAATGCTAACGGGTAAACATCTTAGTCGCATAAGGCGAAACCCGTACCCAAATACCCCATTTGTTAACCCATCAACATAAAAACCACCACAAAGGGGACAGGCACCTTTGTGGTGGTTTGGGGCATCAATAGGTTCTAGGCGCCGCTACAGCTCCACGCAAGGATTGTCGCGGGTCACAAGCGTCTTAATGACAACCGTCGCTCCCAGATAGCGCTCAAGCAGCTCGGCTAAGCGATCGATCGCAGCCTGGCAATCCCCCATCCGCTCGGGCTCCACGCACTCAATCGCTAGGAACGCA
This sequence comes from uncultured Collinsella sp., assembly GCA_900551305.1. Lineage (GTDB taxonomy): Bacteria > Actinomycetota > Coriobacteriia > Coriobacteriales > Coriobacteriaceae > Collinsella. The sequence continues at coordinate 4,765 of URVK01000037.1, read as the reverse complement.
TCGGCCGAATCATCGGACAGCGCCGTGCGAACGCCGTCGCGCCAGTTCCAGCAGCGGCACACAGCGCCCGCATCATCGATGTAGGCGAGCTCGCCGGGCAGCGTCGGATCATCCGTCTCCTCGCCAAGCGGCAAGAACGCATCGCCACCGTCGGTCACCTTCAGGCGAAGGTCCCCCTCGATCGCATGCAGATCCTCGCCTCCCACGGGCAGCGCGTAGGTCAGCGACACCGTGTTGTAAATATCCACCGCGGGCGTAATGTGGCCCACCGGCTTGCCTTTGAGCACGCGTTTGAGCAAGTTCTCGATCGAGCAGCGCGCGCCTTTCTTGGTCTTGAACAGACGATAGGCCTCGCGCCATGCCCTGACCGGTGCGTTCTCGCTGATAGTGTCGCTGGTCAGATGACGCTCCGCATCGATATTGGCGCGGTCGAGCAACGCCGCAATCGCATCCACGTCCTCTTGAGGAATCTGAGCCGTGGGCTTCATGCCCTCCACGACCACAACACCGACCGCTGCCTGCGGAAACAGCTCCCAGAATGAATCCTCGGCAATAAAGCTCTTCATACGCTCTCCCTTCATTGTGCGCGCCCGAGTGAGGGCGCCTAAACAAAAAGCGCCCTTACAACGGCCACCTTCAAAGTCCTACGGTGCCGTCACAAGAACGCTTGCGCTGTCCCCATCCGGAGAAGGGGACGATATGTCAGGCGTATTGTAACCCGAGTCATCCACACGAGCAAAACCACCACAAAGGTGCCTGTCCCCTTTGTGGTGGATATGGACTCACGGCGAAGCTAGTGGCGGAGTCCCAGCAGGCCGCGGCCGTGATGACGGGCCTCGGCGGACACCTGGGCGTGCGGGCCGGCGGCTTTGACGGACTCGGGCAGGTGCGAGTACTTCTTCTCGAAGTTCTCCTCGAACATCACGGCCAAGTTGTGCGCGGCCTCGTCGTAGCGAGCGGTGCTCTGCCAATACTGGCGCGGCACCAGGATGCCGTCGGGTACGCCGTGGCACGTGGTGGGAATGGCGACGTTAAAGATGTCGTCGTGCACGAACTCGCTGTCCTCGATGGTACCGTCGAGGGCGCGGGCCACCAGGGCGCGCGTGTAGGCAAGCTCGATGCGATGACCCACGCCGTAGCCGCCGCCAATCCAGCCGGTGTTGACCAGGTACACGCGCGTGCGGCCGTCGGCAATGCGCTCGCCAAGCATCTTGGCGTAAACCATGGGGTCGAGCGGCATAAACGGCTCGCCGAACAGCGAAGAGAACGTGGGCGTGGGCTCGGTGACGCCGACCTCGGTGCCGGGAATCTTAGCCGTAAAGCCCGTCACAAAGTGGTACATGGCGGCATCGGCCGTCAGACGCGAGATGGGCGGCAGCACGCCAAAAGCGTCGCAAGTCAGGAACAGCACGACACTCGGAGTGGTGCCCATGCCCTTAGTCCACGCGTTAGGAATGTGCTCCACGGGATAGGCCACGCGCGTGTTGTGCGTGATCGAGATGTCATCGTAGTTGGGCTTGCGGTTCTCGTCGAGCACCACGTTTTCGCAGATCGCGCCAAAGCGGACAGCGTTGAAGATCTCGGGCTCGTGGAAGGCGTCCAGGCCCTCGCATTTGGCGTAGCAGCCACCCTCGATATTGAAGATGCCCATGTCGGACCAACCGTGCTCGTCGTCGCCGATCAGTAGGCGCGTGGGGTTGGCCGAAAGCGTGGTCTTGCCGGTACCGGACAGGCCAAAGAACACGGCGGTCTCGTGCGTGACGGGGTCCATGCTGGCCGAGCAGTGCATGGGCAGCACGTCGTCCTCGACGGGCAGCAGGTAGTTCATGACGCTAAAGATCGACTTTTTAATCTCGCCGGAGTAGCCGGTGCCGGCGACCAGAATCACGCGTTCCTGGAAGTTGATGACCACGGCGGCGCTAGAGTTGAGGCCCTTGATGGCGGGGTCGCACTGGTAGCCAGGTGCGGCGAGCACGCAAAAGTCCGGCTCGCCGGTGCGCGCGATTTCGCGGGCAAGCGGGCGGGCGAGCATCTGCTTAATAAAGAGCGCCTGGCTGGCACGCTCGCAGGCAACGAGCAGTCGACGCGTGTGGTTGCGGTCGGCGCCTGCCATGCCGCGGGTGACGAACACGTCGCGCTCGTTGAGATAGTCGACGATGCCGGCCTTGATGGCCTCATAGCTCTCGACGGACAGCGGGCGATTGACGGCGCCCCAGGCAATCTTGTCGTGAACATCGGGGGTGTCAACGATAAAGCGATCGTTGGGAGAACGACCAGTGCGCTCCCCCGTCTCAATCACCAGCGCGCCGTTGGATGCCATGCGGCCTTCTTCGCGGCGGATAGCGTGCTCGACGAGCTCCGCGGCGGGTAGATCGACCAGCAGACGGGGCTGATTCTCGGCGGGGTCTTCAACGAGCGTAATACCAAAGTTGGACAAAACTTCTGCAGGGGTAACACCAGGCATGGGGCCTCCTTTAAAAACGCGACACGTGGACGCGGCGCGCACTTTACTCACGTAAAGCCCGTTGTACCCGATATGCAAAAACGTTTTTGCGGCAAGGGTGGCAAGCCCGCCCAACGGTCAAAAATCGCAGGCAAGCGGCCTAGTCATTGGGGACGTTTTTAAACAACTAGTCATTGGGGACACTCTTGAACAGGCAACATTCAAGGAATGTCCCCGGATGCCGGCACTTAGGGACGTTCCCAAAGTGCCGGCACATAAGGAACGTCCCTAAGTGCCGACTACAGCGGCAGGCCTTGGCCGAGCATGGCTATGGCGCTCATCAGGACCAGCATGCCGGCAGCGTAGGGCAGCACCGCGCCCAGGAGTTCGGCATCCTTACCGCGCACGTGCACGGCGGCAAGACCAATGGCGAGGGTCTGCGGCGAGATCATCTTACCAGCGGCGACGCCCAGGGCGTTCAATGAGACCATCCAGTAGTCGCTCACACCCAGCGCAGTGGCGGCCTGGCTCTGGATGGGGCCAAACACAGGGCGCTTGTAGTCGGCAAACGGCAGGCCGGGGGCCGCCCCGGAGCCGGTCACGAACGCACCGACTGCGCCGATCCACGGAGCCAGAATCGGGTAGAGACCGCCGGCGACCGCAATGCAAAACGCACTGATCGACGAAATCATGCCGGCATAGCCCATCACCTTGGCGCAGCCCAGTACCGAAAGCATCGTGATCACCGTCGGCGTCATCTGCTTCACAGTCGCGGCCAGCACCTCGCCCATCATGCGCGGCGAAGCGCCCTGAATGGCACCGCCGACAAACGCCGCCAGGAAAATCCAGACGCCTGGCGTGTTGATCCACGAAAACGTAAGCATACCGGGATTCTCACCGCAATACACCTGCACATGGCTCGCAAAAGGCGCGAGCGCGGCATGTACAGCGGGCACCAGATTAGACGTGCCCAGCAGCAACACAAAGATCAGGATGAAGCACGACCAGGCCGAAAGCGCCGACTTAACGGTGAGCTTCTCCCCCGCCTCGATATTCATGTGAAAGCGTGCGTCCAGATGCCCCGACTTCTCGGCACGCATGGCAAGTGCAGCTGTCAGCGCGAGCGAAACGATGGATCCTACGACCACGGCCAGCTCGGGGCCCACAAACATGGCAACGACCAGAGCCGCGCCGACAAACGACACGCCGGAGAGCAACGCCACGCCGGCAACACCGTGCAGACGCTCGCCCACACTCGCGGCATTGCCCTGGTCATCGGCAACGCGGCCCGCAACCAGCACAATAAATAGCGGCATCACCACAAAGAACGGTGCGAGCTGCACCAGCTGAACGGTCGCTAGGTGAAGGGAATCCAAACCCACCAGGTCGGCAACGGACACCGTGGGGATGCCGATGGAGCCGTAGGGCGTGGGCACGCCGTTGGCCAGCAGGCAGATGAGCACGGCAGGCACGGCCTCAAAGCCCAGGCCCGCGAGCATGCCGGCGGGAATGGCGCCAGCGGTCCCGAAGCCGGCCATGCCCTCCATAAAGCCACCGAAGCACCAAGCCACGAGCAGCGCCAGCAGACGGCGGTCGCTGCTGATGGAGGTGATCATGCTGCCGATCACGTCCATGGCGCCCGTACGAACGCACAGGTTATACGTGAACACCGCGGCGATGATCACCAGGACGATGGGCCACAGAGCCATCAAAAAACCTTCGAGCGAGGCGGTCGCGATCTGCGCTGCCGGCAGGTGCCACCATGCGAAGGCAAGCAAGCACGAAAGGACAAACGATCCGATAGCGGCCTTCCAAGCTGGCCATTTAAAGCACAGCAGCATCACGACCAGCCAAATAATCGGCACAAGAGCCAGTAAGAATGCGGCGACGTCCATAGGTAGAAGCTCCTTGGTACCGCGTGGGCGGCATCGGGGGTGTCACAAAACTTCAACAGGATACCGCACGTTTACCGACAAATTACAGCCGCCCGCCGAAATTATTGAACAATCCGTTCAAAAACACGAACGAACACCGTCGCGTCTATACTAAAGCGCAGCAATAGAAAGGACTCCGCTTTGAGCATCACGCCCCTCGATAGCATTCGCCGCGCCATCGCTCGCCGCAACGGCGTCTCCAACCCCGCTGCATCGAGAGACGGCGCCGCGAAGGCCCAGGGCGGCCGCATCGAGAACGGCCTCTTCCCTGCCTCGCACACTGCCGAGGAACTCGCACGCATCAAAGAGCTGAGTCAGCGCAACGCCGGCGGGCCCGATAGCAGCCAAGCCACACGTCGCCGGCGCGAACGCGATCGGGAGCCCGGCC
>URVK01000036.1 GCA_900551305.1 uncultured Collinsella sp. | reverse complement strand
ATGGCCGGGGGGGGGTTGCCCTCGCGTGCGTACGGTGACGATGGCAACCTTATAGCGAACCCAACCTTTACCAACCAAGCTTCTGGTTGGTCGACGACCTCTCCGAATAAGAGAATCGGCGAGACGTTGAAGCTCGACCTCTCCACGAAGCTCCTCAACGGTCAAAGAAACCTCAAACAAGCTAACGGTAATCGTTTTGCGCTTGCGTGGAATCTTAGGCCACAGGATCAAAATCTTTATTTTGAACCTGGATCAACCTACACCACCTTTTCCACCCAGAGCGGCTCCACGTACGAGTGGGGCCTCAACCATCGCGCCGCAACCGAACACGACGTGCTGATGCTCACGATGGGTCCTCAACAGGAGAATCTGTCGGTTAACAACGCAGGCCAAGACCAGCTCATGCAGCTGCGGACTTGGCTTAAGGCGCAGGGCAAGATGCCCCAGGGAAATACCGTTGAGCAGTACACCGTTTACAGCGATTCCTTTGCCGCAAATGGCGGCTTTGCTGGTAGCAGCGCTGACGGATCCCACTTTTCGTTTGAACAGAGCGACGGCCGCATTGCGCTTTCGGTGTGGCTCGTAAGCTCTAACGGACAGGGTTGGTTCTCCTTTGGCACCAACAGCACGCATTATTATCGAGATCTTCCCGAGCAAGACGATGAGTTTGCCTATCAGGCAGTCTATACCGCAGCGTCCGAAAAGACGATGCTTGCGCTGACTTGCTACGATTCAAATCTTACGGGTGCGAACGAACAATACCGTGAGTGGTTTGGCAATCTGGTCAACGACGTTCATGTGGAAAAGCAGGGCACACGCGACATCTATAGTGATTTTGCCAAGGTGTATCAAGAAAATTCGTCCGAGACCATGACAACGCTCACGCGCTATGCGTTCTCGACCTCGAATCTTAAGAACGAGAATACGAACATTGCTAACGGCAGCTTTGAAGAGGATATACATCTAGGGAACCAGAGGCCCAGCAAGTTTACGTTGTGCTCGCCCCATTGGCGTACGACCGAGACAGACCATCGTATCGAGATCGTTGCCCAGAACGACTACTATATCGACCCAGCTGGGCATTCTGTTACGTTTACGCCCTCCGATGGTGACTATGCAGCCGAGCTCAACGCACACGAGGCGAGTTCGCTCTACCAATATGTGACGACCGAGCCGGGAAAACAGTACGAGTGGGGGCTCGATCACCGCGGCCGCTCGGGTCGAGACGCCATGGCCCTTATCATCGGTCCGCGACAAGAAAACGAGCCGTACAAGGACAATCAAAAGGCACTCGATCAGTACCAGCAAATTGTTCAATGGATTCAAATGAGCGTCGATAACTATGTCGGCTTGGATGTGGCCAATTTTTCCCAATCGGGCTGCAGCAAAAAGATCATCCTGTATTCAACCAAGTTTGACAAAGTGGGCGGATTTGCCGATGCGTCCAGCGGAAGCGCGTTCTCATGGACGGCCGATGCGGAGCATACCGAAAAATGGTGCGTATGGATTATGGCGTCCGAAAACGACGCGTGGGCTTCCTACGGTTCCAACGCGCTCGAGCAGAACAAAAAGGTTGACTACGACTATACCTACACCATTCCGGATGGCCAAAACCAGAGCGTCTTTGCTTTTGTGGCCTGCAACACGGCCAACGGGAGCAATTCGATCGGCAACTTCCTCGACAATATCTCGTTTAGGGAGTTCTATCGCATCGAGACGTACACGACGCCCAACGGAAGCGGAACGTATTTTTATAACTCCGACAACGAGACAGCGGACTTTACGTATGCCAAAAACTACGTAGGGAAACAGGAAAAGAACTCCTACTTTATGGTTGACGCCAAGCGCGATGGCGGGGCAGTCTTTATCGGTGCTTTTGTCAACGGCGAGTTCTATTCCGCGGACGATAAGGCGCACTGGACCGAATTGGACGATGGCACCTATCACTTTAAGGTCGACAAGGTCACAAAGCACTACAAAGTGCACCTTGTGTTTTCTAAGGCGGGTGTTCAATACGATGTGAACGGTGGCAAAGCGTATCACTATGATCCGTCCAATGAGTCCACGGGCGATTTCGTGCAGCTTTCTGGTGCTGGAGCGAGCTATACCTCCCATGCTGCCGAAGGGCAAAACGACGGTTGGAAGTTTATGGGCTGGGAGTACGCGGGCTCGGGAAAAGCCATTCGTTTTAGCGCAGAGCACACGGTGACCCATACGGCTCCCGAGGGCACCACGGATTCCGGCACTCTTACCATTAAGGGCAAGAAGGTCGATTCGGATACCGGTGCTGCAGGCGATGAGGTAACGGTCAAAAACATTCCCGAGAGCCAAGGCGCGACGTTCGTGGCGCAATGGAAGTATCGTCAGGCCTTTGTTGCTCAGCTTAAAAATGCCGATGGCACGTGGAGCAACGTAACGACGGGCGGTACGGTCAGCTCCAAGCTTAAGGGGGCAAAGGGCTCCATTGATGCCGGGGATCGCTCGGGCAAGGACGCCGACGCGTACAAAACTTCGGGTATCGCCTACTTTGTGGATGACGGTACGTTTGTGGAGGCGGTGGCCACTCCCAAGGAGGGCTATCACTTTGAGGGCTGGTACGACCTGTCAAATCAGGACGCCCCGGAGCTGCTGTCGTCTTCACCCACCTATACGTACAACGTAAAAGAGCGCCATACGGGATGCGTATACGCACGGTTCACCCCACGCACCTACACGCTCAAGGTTTCCAAGAGCGTTACGGGCAATATGGGCGACAAGCGTGCCTACTTTAAGATGACGGCGACCTTTACGGGCCTCAAGGCTGGTCAGACCTACGCCATCGAGTATTCGGATGCGTCTGCCCAAGGCAGCCATGCGCTCGTGGCGCGACCGAATGATCGGGCCGAGACCGTGGAAAACAAGACGGCCTTTACGGCCGATGGCCAGGGCAAGGCGACCATGCCGTTTGCCGTTAAGGACGGCCTGACCGTTTCGATTAAGGCGCTGGATTACAACGCGGTCTATACCGTGAGCGAAGACGATTATTCTTCGTTGGGGTATCAGGCTAAGCTTACGGGTGCGAGCGGCACGCTCAACGGTCCGCGTGTGACCGTTGCCGTTGAAGCTAAGGCCACCAATTCCCGACAGGTCGCGGTGCCTACGGGTATTACGCGCAACCCCATCTATGCCCTGGCGATTTTGGCCGCCGGCGTGCTGTTGGCTACGGGCATGGTTGCGCTGCGTTTACACCGCGGCTCCAAGAGGGGTGGGCGCCTATGAGAAGACATGGCGCCAGCAATGCTGGTGATGGGCCAGCCGCACGAGCGGCCCCGCAGGGAAGACCCCGGGGCTCGCGGTATTCGGCCACGTCGAACGTGAGGTTGGGCGCCCATGCGGCACCAGATCTGGGAGAAGCGGACGACCGGCGCGATATCGTGGGCTTTCTGGCGCGCCTGGCATTTTTTGTCGTGACGCTCTGGCTGCTCTTTGGTGTGGTCTTGGGCGTGGGCGCAGTCACGACTGGCGAGATGACCCCCCGCATCTGTTCGGGTGACGTCATGCTCTACTGGAGGCTCAGCCAGAGCTTTAACGAGGGTGACGTGGTGGTATACACCGCGGATGGCGAAGAGCGCCTGGGTCGCGTGGTTGCCCGCCCCGGTGATGAGGTCACAATTACCGAGTCGGGCGAGCTCATGGTTAACGGGGCTGTTGTGGTGGAAAGCGATATCACCACGCCGACGCCGCGCTATGAGTCTGCTGTGGACTATCCCGTGCATCTGGGAACGGATGAGCTCTTTGTGCTGGCAGATTTGCGCGAGGGCGGGCACGACAGTCGCCTGTATGGACCGATTGCCCGTTCGCAGATCAAAGGCAATGTGATCAGCGTGCTGCGCAGGTCGAACCTGTAGACACGAAGCCTGGTTTTATTAAGGGCATATGCCCGAGAGGAAGGATGCAAAATGAAAACTGGAAAGAGGCGACTGGCTGCATTTGCGGTTGTGGCGGCCACGATGGTGCTGGCTTTGGTGGGGGTTGCTGCGCCCGCGTGGGCGGAGGGGCAATCCACTAATCCGCAGTTGTCGGTAACTGAAGGGAGGGTCACGATCACCTCGAAGCTCACCATGGATAAGTACGCCGTGGAGCCGAATGCGGACTTTAAATATACGATTGCGCCGGCGGAGGCGAGCGAGCTTACGAACACGGGTATGCCCGCTACTGCTGGAGTGGAAGGGGCCGTTTCGCTTTCGCCGTCTTCCGTAAATTATTCTGCCGAAGGTCTTTCTAGCGAAGATAATGCCGACGGCGTTACTAAGACAATAACCGCCCAAATGAGCGTCAGCCTTGTTACCTCAAGGTTCGCGGCTCCGGGCATCTATCGATACAAAATTACGCAGACGCCGCCAGAGCTGGATGGCCTCAACGTTGTGTACAAGGAACTGTTCCTGGATGTTTACGTAGAAAATGGCAACTCAGGTTTAGTTGCTAAGGGCTGCACTCTTAGCACGGCGGCGGGATCGGGCAGCAAGATCTCAGGCTTTGAGAACAAATATGTCACCCATAAGCTGACCATCACAAAGGTCGTAGCCGGTAACCAGGGCGATAAAAATAAGGACTTTGAGTTTACCGTCACGATTAAAGGCGCTGACGGGGAGACTTATAAGTACGGCACTGTGAAAAACGGTGTTACTACCATGAACCAAACTACAACCAAGTCGGGAGCTACGTTTACCGAGACGCTTAAGCATGGGGAATCCGTCATCGTTTACGGTCTCTCATCGGAGGATAAATTCGCCGTAACTGAGGCGGATTATCATGGCGACGGTTATAAGACGTCGTACAAGATTGGTGATGGCACCAATTCGACAGAAGGTAGCTCTATTGCCGAGAAAGCTATCGGTAATTCCGACACCACGGTGATCTTTACCAACACCAAGGATGTTACCGTTCCGACCGATGTTATTCGGACGGTCGTTCCCTATGCGGCAATCGTCGCGTTTGCTGCCGTGATGGGCGTGGTCTTCTTCCGTCCTCGCCGTAACCGCCGTTAAAACAGCGAGGATTACAGCCGATGGAGCTTAAACGCATAGCTCGGCTGGCGAGAGCCGGCGACCGCGTACTTACGTGGTTTGCCGGCTTTCTCGTGCTGCTCATGCTGCTGTACGGGGGCTATTCGCTGTGGGATACAAACAACGTTATGAACGGCGGGTTCATCAGCGATGAGCTGCTGCACTACAAACCCACCGGGGCCAACGATTGCGCACGCCTGCAGGATCTGATGGCCAAAAATCCCGATGTGGTCGGATGGGTTACCATCGATGGCACCAACATCGACTATCCCTTTGTTCAGGGAAAAGATAACCAGGAATACCTCAACAAAAACGTTTTGGGAGAATCCGCGGTCTCGGGAGCGGTGTTTTTGGATGCGCGCAACAGCCGCACGATGACCGATTCCTACAATCTGCTCTATGCGCACCACATGGATAACGGCGCGATGTTTGGCGATGTCGACCGGTTTTTAGACAGGGGCTTCTTTGACCTGCACCGCACGGGCACGCTCTACACGAAGGATGGGGCGTTCCGCCTGCGCATTGTTGCCGTGTGCTCGTTTGCTGCGAGTGATGACATTATCTTTGGGCCGGGAAACCTGGACCAGGCCTCGATGCAGACGCTGCTCACGCATGTCTCGCAGACGGCGGTGCACGAGAACATGGATGACGTTGGCCCCGATGCACGCATCATCGCGCTTTCTACCTGCAGCGATAAAACAAATGGGCGCCGAGCGCTCCTAGCCGAAATCTTGTAGCTCATTTAGGATGGGGCTTTTCTGGCTACCTTTGCCGTCCTACCTGCGCAATGATTTTTCTGGGACGGGGATTTTTAGCTACGGCGTTCCGTTAGCTTGACCAGTCTTTTTGGGACGGGGCTAAATTAGCTGGTTTTGGATTAGGGATCAGTTGCGATTTGTTGATTCATCGATATTGGGATGGAGAATCAGCTAATTTAGCCCCGTCCCAAAAAGACTGGTCCTCCACCACCTCCCAAATCATCCTTACAAAACGAGGCCCTGGCCAAACGGCCAGGGCCTCACTAACTTTTATTCCGTTCTAAACGACGGGCTGATTGCGCGCAGGAGGGCGCCCCGGGGACGGGCGGGGTATTTCCTCCGCGCGCAGTTTCGCGGCGCAGCGAGAATGTTTGAGCACGGAGGAAATACCCCGCCCGTCCCCGGGGCGCCCTCCGTCAGTAACCGGTCCTACTCGAGCTCAAACGCACCCGTGTACAGCTGGTAGTAATACCCGCGCTTGGCAATCAGCTCGTCGTGGTTGCCGCGCTCGATGATGCGGCCGTGATCCAGACAGATGATCGCGTCGGAGTTGCGCACGGTGGACAGGCGGTGCGCGATGACAAACGTCGTGCGGCCTTCCATGAGCTTGTCCATGCCGGCTTGCACGATGGCCTCGGTGCGGGTATCGATGCTCGACGTGGCCTCGTCCAGGATCATCGCCGGCGGATCGGCGACGGCGGCGCGTGCGATCGAGATCAGCTGGCGCTGGCCCTGCGACAGCTGGGCGCCGTTGCCGGTGAGCATCGTGTCGTAGCCGTCGGGCAGGCGGGTGATAAAGTCGTCCGCGCCGGCGAGCTTTGCTGCCGCGATGCACTCCTCGTCGGTGGCATCCAGATTGCCGTAGCGGATGTTATCCATCACGGTGCCGGTGAACAGGTTTACGTCCTGCAGCACCACGCCCAGCGAGCGGCGCAGGTCTGCCTTGCGGATCTTGTTGACGTTGATGCCGTCGTAGCGAATCTTGCCGTCGGCGATGTCATAGAAGCGGTTGATGAGGTTGGTGATGGTCGTCTTACCGGCACCGGTGGCGCCGACAAACGCGACCTTCTGGCCCGGCTTGGCAAACACGGACACGCCGTGCAGCACCTCGTGGTCGGGCGTGTAGCCAAAGTCGACGTTGTCCATGACCAGGTCGCCACGCAGCGGCACGTACTCGATCTCGCCGGTTGCGCGGTGCGGATGTTTCCACGCCCACATGCCAGTGTGGTGGTCGGCCTCCTCGAGCTGCCAGGTATCGGGGTTCACCTGAGCGTTGACAAGCGTCACATAGCCTTCGTCGGCTTCGGGCTCCTCGTCGATGAGCTCAAAGATACGGTCGGCGCCGGCGAGGCCCATGACCACGGCGTTGATCTGCTGCGAGATCTGGCCGATCTGTCCACAGAACTGCTTGGTCATGTTGAGGAACGGCACCACGACGGCGATGGACAGCGCCATGCCCGAGATGCTCAGGTTGGGCACGCCCAGCGCTAGGAAAATGCCGCCGGCCAGTGCGACCAGCACGTAGAGCAGGTTGCCCAGGTTCATAAGGATGGGCATGAGGATGTTGGCGTACATGTTGGCCTTCTGCGAGACCTCGAAGAGCTTTTCGTTGCGCTCGTCAAAATCGGCTTCGGCGGCAGACTCGTGGCAGAATGCCTTGACGACCTTCTGGCCGTTCATGACTTCCTCGATATGGCCCTCGACAACGCCGAGCTCGGTCTGCTGCGCAATAAAGAAGCGCGCGGAGTTGGAGCCGAGCAGCTTGGTCATAAAGGTCATAAAGGCGACGCCGGCAATAATGACCAAGCACATCCACACGCTGTAGTACAGCATGATAAAGAACACCGTGACGATGACGATGACCGTCATGAGCAGGTTGGGCAGCGACTGGCTGATCATCTGGCGCAGCGTGTCGATGTCATTGGTGTAGTGGCTCATGATGTCGCCGCGCTGGTGCGTGTCGAAGTAGCGGATCGGCAGGTCCTGCATGCGGTTGAACATCTTCTCGCGCAGCTTCTCCAGCGAGCCCTGCGTGACGATGGCCATGGCGCGGTTCCAGAAGAGCGAGGACAGGATGCCGATGCCGTAGATGCAGGCGAGGGTGGTCACGAGCTGTGCGATCTTGGGCTGCGCGGCTCCCCAATCGCCCGACTGCCACGATTCGCTAATAATCTGCAGGGCGCTCTGAAGGAAGGTCGCGCCGATGGAGTTGATGATGGCGCAGAGCACCACGCCGGCGACGACGAGGGGCAAAAGCACGGGGTAAAAGCCAAAGAGCGTCTTGATGAGGCGCGACATGGTGCCGCCCTTGCGGTTGAGCGCGCGCTCGGCGGTCGTTGCCTTACTCATGTGCCTCGCCTCCTTCCTGGGTCTGAGCTTGCGTTACGGATGCCTCGGTGTCGGCCTCGACGGCCTCTTCGCCCTCGGCAGACATCTTGTTCTGCGAGGTAAAGGTCTCGCGGTAGATCTCGCTCGTCTTGAGCAGCTCGTCGTGGTTACCGATCTGCGCGATGCGGCCGCCCTCCATGACGATGATGCGGTCTGCGTCCTGCACGGAGCTAATGCGCTGGGCGATGATGAGCTTGGTCGTGTTGGGCAGATAGCTTGCCAGCCCTGCGCGAATCTTGGCGTCGGTCTTGGTGTCGACGGCGCTCGTGGAGTCGTCCAGGATCAAGATCTTGGGGCGACGCAGCAGGGCACGCGCAATGCACAGGCGCTGCTTCTGACCGCCGGAAACATTGGAGCCGCCCTGTTCGATCCAGGTGTCATAGCCCTTGGGGAAGCCGTCGACAAACTCGTCGGCGCAGGCCAGATGCGCGGCCTCGCGGACCTCTTCGTCGGTGGCGTTCGGGTCGCCCCAACGCAGGTTCTCGGCAATCGTGCCGCTAAACAGCACGTTTTTCTGCAGCACCATGGCCACCTGGTGGCGCAGGGCGTCCAAGTCGTAGTCGCGTACATCCACGCCGCCCACGCGCACGGTACCCTCGGTGGCGTCGTACAGGCGGGCGATGAGGTTTACGAGCGTGGACTTGGCCGAGCCGGTGCCGCCGATGATGCCGATGGTCTCGCCGCTCTTAATGTGCAGGTCGATATCGTCGAGCGCCTGGCGCTTCGCATGCGCGGAATACTTAAAGCTCACGTGGTCAAAGTCGATGGAGCCATCGGCGACCTCGAGCACGGGCTCGGCGGGATCGGCGATCGTGGGCTCGGCGGCCAGCACCTCGGTGATGCGGTGCGCCGATTCGTCGGCCATGGTCACCATGACAAAGATCATCGATAGCTGCATCAGGCTCATGAGGATTTGGAAGCCATAGGTAAAGATCGAGGAGAGCTGGCCCACGTCGAACAGCGTGCCCTGGCTCGTGATGATGAGCTTGGAGCCCAGGTAGATGATGACGACAAACGCGCCGTTGACGCAGATGTTCATCATGGGGTTGTTAAAGGCAAGCAGCTTCTCGGCGCGGGTGAAGTCCATCTGGACGTCGCGTGCGGCGGTCGCGAACTTCTCCTTCTCAAAGTCTTCGCGCACGTAGCTCTTGACCACGCGCATGCCGGTGACGTTTTCCTCGACGGACTCGTTAAGGGCGTCGTACTTGTGGAACACGCGCGAGAAGATGGGACGCACCTTAAAGATGATAAAGAACAGCCCAAAGCCCAGCAGCGGAATGATGACCAGGTAGACCATGGCGACGCTGCCGCCCATGATAAATGCCATGGTAAAGGCGAAGATCAATACCAGCGGCGCGCGCACGGCGATACGGATGATCATCATAAAGGCCTGCTGCACGTTGTTGATATCGGTGGTCAGGCGCGTGACGAGCGAGGAGCTCGAGAACTCATCGATGTTGGCAAAGCTGAACGTCTGGATCTTGTAGAACAGGTCGTGACGCAGGTTCTTAGCGAAGCCGCAACTCGCATGGCTGCAGGTGACGCCGGCAGCGGCGCCAAAAGCAAGCGACGTCAGCGCGATGAGCACCAAAAAGCCCGCGGTGGGAAGCATCTCGGCTACGGTGGTGCCATCTTTGATGGCGTCGATCAGGTTGGCGGTGATAAATGGAATCAGCATCTCGCAGAGCACCTCGCCAAGCACGAGCAACGGCGTGGCAACGGTGACTTTTATATAGTCGCGGATGCTGCCCATGAGGGTTTTAATCATCCAGTTCCTCCCAGGTTACACGGATTTTCTCGAGCATTTCGGCGAGCTGCTCGCGCTCGTCGTGGGTGAGGGCACCAAAGGCCTGCTCTCTAAAGCGAATGCGGGCTGCCTGGTCGATGCGGGCGTTTTCCCGGCCGGTTTCGGTCAGGCGAATGGTGAGCTGCCGTCGATCCTTGGGGTTACGGCTGCGCTCGATGAGGCCGTTGAGCTCGAGTTTGGACAGGATCTCGGAAAGCGACCCCGGCTTGAGGTCAAAGTGCATGCCGAGTTCCTGCTGCGACATCTCGCCGCCGGGTTGCTTGGCCAGCAGGCAGATGATGGGCGCCTTGCCGGACACGCCTCCGCCATGAAAATGCATGTAATGGCCGCAAAAGCCCAGGCCATTGAGGATGCGCTTGGCAAGCTTGTCTTCTGAGCTAACCGCTTCGGGTGCATCCGCCGGCTGTGACGGGTCGCCGCCGGGCTCGTGCGAACAAAGGTTAAGAGGTTCATCGCACATGAATTAGTGTTGCTCCTTTCTTTAGTTAGGTAGTGGAATTGTTTTGTGCCTAACCAATCTAGGAGCATGAGAAATGAATGTCAAGGTACCAAACTTATTAAGTTACGGCGTTTTGCCAAACGCCGTAACTGCTCGACGCTGCAAACGCTCCTAAGCGGCAATCTGGCGTTCAATCGTCGTGCATGGCCACAAGGCCTATGCCCTCCTCTTTCACGCCACCTTGCTCGCTTAGGGGCGTTTTCGCTCATATGACCCAATCCGCTGTCAAGAGCCA
>URVK01000035.1 GCA_900551305.1 uncultured Collinsella sp. | reverse complement strand
CTCGAGCTCAGCCGCCAGTGTGCTTGCTTCGATGGGATCGCGGGCAAGCAGCAGGTCGAGCGCCAGCTTGGGATCAGCCATGCGACCGGCAGCGTTTAAGCGGGGAATGAGCGAGAATGACAGGCCATCCGCCGTAATGCTCGAAAGGTCCGCCTTGGCGAGCGCGGCAAGCGCGATATAGCCCGGGCGAGCGGTTACGCGCATCTGCTGGATGCCCTCGGCAACCAGCGCGCGATTCTCGGGCGTGAGCGGCATCATGTCGGACACGGTGCCCAGCGCCGCGACCTCGATTAGCGAACGCCAATACGACGGCTTGCCCAGACGTTCGCCCAGGACTTGCACCAACTTGAGTGCCACGCCGGCACCGGCAAGCTCACGCGAAGGACCATCGTCATCGAGCTTAGGGTCGGTCAGGGGTACGCCCTGCGGCACCTGATCGGAGGGCTCGTGATGGTCCGTGACCACCAAATCGATCCCCAGGCTCTTCAGATAGGAAACCTCTTCCTTGGCGGCAATACCGTTATCGACGGTCACGATCAGCTGGGGGCGAGCGAGCTCGTTAACGCGGTCGAGCGCCGCGCGCGAAAGACCGTAGCCCTCATCAAAGCGATGCGGAATAAACGGCGTGACATCGGCGCCAAACGTGCGCAGCGCCTCGGTCAACAGGCAGGTCGACGTAATACCGTCAACGTCAAAATCGCCAAAGACTGCAATGTGCTCGTGGTTGCGAATAGCACGCTCGACGCGGTCGGCAACGACCGACATGCCCGGGATAATGAGTGGGTCGGCCCAGTCGCGATCGAGCGAAGGCGTCAAAAACAATTGGCCCTCTTTGATTGAGCCAATGCCGTGCGCGACCATAATGCGCGCCACCAGCCCGGGAATGCCCAGACCAGCCGAAAGCTCCTTTTCGAGCTCGGGGTTTTGCTGAGCGACCGCCCAGCGATGCGTCGTCTTAAGCGATGACATAGGCACCCACCCCCGATAGGGGCAGGTCGCCGCGATACCTCTCACGGTTCATAGCGATGAGTCCTCTGTGTATGCCCGCTTCGGCAGGCAGATCTGTTGAACGGATTTATTATACCGTGCGGCGCGGACGCAAATCGCCGCAGCATGCCGCGGTTTCGGTAAACGATGCCGGTAATAGCCTCGAAATAATCGAGCGTTTCTGACGCACGGACACATGTGAGCGTCTAGCATATCCAGTCAAAACGGATTCACGAGCAAAGGGAGTCACAAGAGCATATGAAGCAATGGGTTGGACTGGGCAAGTTTCTCGCGGGGCACATGCAAATCATCGTTCCGATTTGTGTGGCGCTCGGCGTGCTCTTTCCTCAACAGATCGGCGTTCTCAAGCCCATCGTTCCCACCTTGTTTGCCTTTATGACGTTCCAAGGTGCGCTCAGCAACACCTTTCACCAGGTAGCCGAGGTGTTCCACCGTCCGCTGCACCTGATTCTGGCGTTGTTGGTCTCGGCGGCGCTTATTCCCATCGCGGCCTACGCCATGGGATCGTTGTTCTTTGGTTCCAACCCCAACCTTGTCTGCGGCATCGTGCTCGAATACAGTGTGCCCGTGGCAGTCACCGCTTTTATGTGGATCAGCATGTTCGGCGGCAACGGCCCGCTCGCGCTCACCATCATCCTGACGTCCTCGGTCATCTCCCCTGTGACGATTCCGCTTACGCTCAAGCTCCTGCTGGGCGCCACCGTCTCGATCGACGTGCCGAGCATGATGCAGAACATGGCCTTTATGATCGCCATCCCCGCCGTGCTCGGCATCGTGATCAACGAGCTCACGCGCGGATGGGGGCACGAAAAACTCTCCCCCGCGCTCTCGCCCGCCTGCAAGTTCATGATGATGGGCGTTATCGCCTCCAACTCCACCGCCATGAGCGAGTACGTGCTGCACATGAACGCGGTGCGCTTGGAAGTCGCCCTCTTTATTTTGGTCTTCGCCATCAGCGGCTTTGTCGTCGGCATTCTGGTCGCCCGCGCGCTGCATCTGCCATATAGCGAAACGACCACCATGTGCTTTACCTGCGGCATGCGCAATATCTCTTCGGGCGCCGTCATCGCCACGCAATACTTTCCGGGCGAAGTTGTGTTTCCCGTCATGTGTGGAACGTTGTTTCAGCAGGTGCTCGCCTCGCTTATCGGACACTTCTTTGAGCGTCTGACCGGCGAGGAGCGCGCCGCCCAGCGCAAGCGGGTCGAGGCCGGCCGCGATGCAATGGCGCGCTAAACCGTCCGCAGTGTGCGGGCGCTCACTTTACGATGTGAGCGCCTCCAGATGTGCGCGGAATCGCTCCGCATCGACATCGAGCGTGGTCTCAGCATTGACCTGAGCCAGCCGATACCCGACAAAGTAGGGTGAAACCACCCAGCGCGGAAGCGCCTTGGCAATGGTCCGGCCGTCCATGTGGTAGAAGAACAAGTTGTACGACTCTGCGCGACCACCATGGTGCTCGTTCAGGATATAGCGCAGAGCTACCTGAATCGCATCGGCGAAGAGGCCCGTCTCGGCTTGGTCTCGCGCGCCATCGCTGGCGGCGATTCCCTGCGGGGCTGAAACATTGACCTCAAAGAACCCCATAATCGGTTCGGTTGAGATGTTGACCGCAACCCTTCCCCTCTGCCAAACATCGATGCCTTCATAGTTGGCTGAGGTCAGCGCCGCATAGCCGTCCTCCTGTTCCAAGCCCACAATCTGCATGTGTGGATGGACGAGGCTGCCGCCCGAAAGCGGACCCTTGTTCTTGTACATGAGCACGCTTCGATACTGCTGCGAATCGATCATCTGCTGCCAGCAATCCAGAGCAAACCTCATCACATGGTGGAGTTCATCCGGCTTATAGGTCACCAGGTCGGCATCGTGATCGGCCGACTCGATCAGCACGGTTTGACGGGTGGCGCGCAGGGTCTTGAACTTATTCTCGAGCCAGATGCAGTCACCGTCGCGCTGGATGATGTTGGTGAGCCCCTCCGTGTTGCAAAAGGGACACGCGGTACCGGGGCGACGGTTGTCGTCGGGCTTGCCGCTCGCCTGCTGAACATCGAATACCAGCGCCACGGGTTATACCTCCAGCGGCACGATCTTGGTGCCATGGAGCTCGGAGACGTCTAGCGCCGCCGCGACCGCGTCGCGATTTGCCGTAGTGATGCCGCCGCCGGGAAGGATGGTCAAACGATCACCCGCATACTCGATTAAACGAGCCAGGTGATCGAAATTATCCTCGATCGACGTACCGGCAGCGCCGCCATGCGTGAGGATGCGCGTAACGCCGCAGTCGGCAAGTGTATCAATCGCATCGAGCTGAGCCTCGGGCGAGAGCTGGTCAAATGCCATGTGGAAGGTGATGTCGATGGGCTCACGCTTACATTCCTCGGTTGCGCAGCCCACAGCCATCACGAGGGCGCCGAGTGTAAGTTCATCGAGCGCCCATCCGCCGGCACAAGGCTTGCAGCAGCCAAAGACCAAGCCGTCGGCGCCGGCGCTCACGGCAAGACCCAAGTCCATCTCCATCATGCGCAGCTCGTCTTGGTTGTAATGAAAGTCACCGCCACGCGGGCGAATCATGCACATCACTCGCGCGTCATGCTCGTGAGCATAGCCGACCGTAGCACTGATAACGCCAGCCGAGGGCGTGGTACCACCGACGGCAAGGTTGTCGCACAACTCGATGCGCTTAGCACCGGCATCGATAGCCGCCGGCACCCGCTCAAAGTTCTCGGCACAAAACTCGTACAGCATAGATAGACCCCCAGATGACAAACGTTTTCCGATGGGCATTGTCGCACGCCCCCATGAAGTTGCGGTGGAATAGGGACTCTTTTGGCCTCTGAGACTCCCATTTAGTCCCTATTCCACCGCAACTTAAAGGGGGCAGAACCAAAGTAACGCCGCAGGCAGAGGACGGACAGCGAGCGGGCACCAGAGCGAACAAATTGGCATGAAAAGAGGACGGCATAGACCTTCTGGTCATGCCGTCCTCTTTGAATGACAAGTTGTCGCTCTGGTGCCCGCGCAGTGTCGACTGGTCCGCCGTTCGGCAGAACGGCGGAACCGCCTAACCGCCCAGGTAGGCTTTACGCACGTTATCGTCGTGCAGGAGCTCTTGGCCCGTGCCGGTCATGGTGATCTTGCCGGTCTCGAGCACGTAGCCGCGCGTGGCGATCGAGAGCGCCATCTGTGCGTTCTGCTCGACCAGAAGCACCGTGGTGCCGGCCTTGTGCAGGTCCTCGACAATCTGGAAGATCTGCTCAATCAGAATCGGCGCCAGGCCCATGGAAGGCTCGTCGAGCATGAGCAGCTTGGGGTTACTCATAAGGGCGCGCCCCATAACGAGCATCTGTTGCTCGCCACCTGAAAGGGTGCCGGCGATCTGTCGACGGCGCTCCTTAAGGCGCGGGAACTGCTCGTAGACGCGCTCCAGGCCCGGAGCAACCGTGGACTTGGGCTGTGTATAGGCGCCCATCTCCAGGTTCTCCTCGACCGTCATCTGCAAAAAGGCGCGACGGCCCTCGGGGACCTGTGCCAGGCCCTTTCCCACCAGCTTATCGGCAGGCGTATGGGTAATGTCCTCGCCCATAAACTTGATAGAACCGGTCTTGGAACGCAGCAGGCCCGAGACGGTCTTGAGCGTCGTGGACTTACCGGCACCGTTCGCACCGATCAGAGCCACGATCTCGCCCTCGTTGACGTTAAAGGAGATGTCCTTGATGGCGTGGATAGCGCCGTACCAGACGTTGATGTTGTAGACGGAAAGCATCGGCTCTGCCATTTAGTTCTCCCCCTTATCCTGCTTGCCCAGATACGCCTCGATAACGGCATCGTTGTTCTGGATTTCCTCTGCCGTGCCCTTGGCGATGACCTTACCAAAGTTGAGCACGCAGATGCCCTCGCAGATGTTCATAACGAGCGACATATCATGCTCGATAAGCATGATGGCAATGCCGAAAGTGTCGCGAATCTTAACGATGTTCTCCATGAGTTCCGCGGTCTCGGACGGGTTCATGCCGGCGGCAGGCTCGTCGAGCAGCAGCAGCTTGGGGTTGGTGGCAAGCGCACGGACGATCTCCAGACGACGCTGAGCGCCGTAAGGCAGCGATCCGGCCTGCTCGTTTGCCAGATGCTCCATATCAAAGATGGACAGCAGCTCCATGGCGCGCTCGTGCGCGGCCTTCTCGTGCTTCCAATACGTCGGCAGGCGCAGCACGCCCTCAAAGCCGGAGTAACGCTCCTGGTTGTGCAGGCCGACCTTAACGTTATCCTCCACCGTCATGGTGTTGAACAGGCGAATGTTCTGGAATGTACGGGCAATACCCATGCGGTTGACCTGGTAGACCGACTTGCCCGAGGTGTCCTCGCCGTCGAGCAGGATGGTGCCGTGCGTGGGCTGGTAAACCTTGGTGAGCAGGTTGAAGACCGTAGTCTTGCCGGCGCCGTTGGGACCGATCAGACCGGCGATCTCAGTCTTGCCGATGGTCAGGCTAAAGTCGTCTACTGCCTTAAGGCCGCCAAACTCAATGCCCAAGTGGATGCACTCGAGCGCCGGGCGCTGGCCCAGGTCGCGGTCGGGAACGATGGCGCCAGAAGGATACGGGACCATCTTGCCCTTCTTGAACTCAAATTTACTGGGCATCGGCTGCCACCTCCTTCTTGGAAGCAAAGCGGTCCTTGACGCGACCGAAGAACGCCTTGAGCTGCGGGTTGTTGGTAAAGATCATGACCAGGATCAGCACGATGGCGTAGATGAGCATGCGGTAGTCCGAGAACTGACGGAGCAGCTCGGGAAGCACCGTGAGCAATGCCGCCGCGATGACGGAGCCGCGCATATTGCCCAGACCGCCCAGGACCACGAACACCAGGATGAGGATGGACGTGTTGAAGTCGAACTTGGTGGCGGAAAGCTGCGAGAAGTTACCGCCGAAGAGAGCTCCGGCAGCACCGGCGAGGGCAGCGGAAACCACGAAGGCGATCATGCGGTACTGGGTGACGGAGATGCCCACGGACTCGGCAGCGATCTTGTTGTCGCGCACGGCCATGATGGCACGACCGGTACGGCTGCGAACCAGGTTGAGTACAATCACGAGCGCAACCATGACCAGGATGGCACCGGCGAGGAAGGTCGAGTACGTCGACACACCCGAGGCGCCCTGCGCGCCCTTGATGATGGCGGTGCCGTCCTCGAGCAGATGCAGGTCGTCGATCGTAGAGTTGCCCGTGATGTTAAAGATCACATGCAGGCCGCGGGAATCGACGCCCACAATGAGGCAAGTGACGATCTCTTTGATGATCTCGCCAAAGGCCAGCGTCACGATAGCCAGGTAATCGCCGCTCAGGCGAAGGACCGGGATACCGATCAAGAAGCCCAGGATGGCAGCAGCGAAGGCGCCGACCACGATGCTGATGATAAGGCGCACCGGATCGGAGGGAACGGCGCTCTCAAGGGCGACCGCGGTGACGATGCCCGTATAGGCACCGACGCTCATAAAGCCCGCATGGCCCAGCGACAGGTCGCCCGCGATGCCGACGACGAGGTTGAGGGAGATGGCCATGACGATATAGGCCGTGATGGGAACCAGCTGACCGGCGATCATGCGCGGAATCATGTGGTTAGACTGCATAAAGAACACGATGGCGAACGCCACAAGGCACATGGCGTACGTAACAAAGTCGTGACGCGTCTGCTTGTCTTTAAGAAACTTCATAACGCTCACCTACACCTTCTCGGGGACGTACTTGCCCAAGAGGCCGGCAGGCTTGACGAGCAGGACGATGATCAGAACACCAAAGACGATGGAGTTGGCAAGGCTCGTGGAAATGTAAGCCTGTGCCATCGCCTCGATGATGCCGATAAGAATGCCACCGACAAAGGCGCCGGGGATGGAGCCGATGCCACCGAAGACGGCGGCGTCGAAGGCTTTGATGCCAGGCATGGCGCCCGTCGTGGGCTGCAGCACCGGCGAGTAGGAGCACAACAGCACGCCGGCGATGGCGGCAAGGGCAGAGCCGATGGCGAACGTCATCGAGATGGTACGGTTGACGTTGATGCCCATGAGCTGAGCGGCGGCCTTGTCCTCGGACACGGCGCGCATGGCTTTGCCCATCTTGGTCTTACCTGTAAAGAACATCAGGCCGGCCATGATAACCAGGCAGGCGACGATGGTGACGAGTGAGACGGCGCTTACGTTGAACTTGGCCAAGAACTCCGGCACCTGGAAGGTGACGAGCGAAGTGAAGTTCTTGGGCGTGGCGCCCCACAGAAGCTGCGCGGCGTTCTGCAGGAAGTAAGACACGCCGATAGCCGTGATTAGAACGGCCAGCGGACCCGCCTGACGCAGCGGCTTATAGGCCAGACCCTCAATGAGAACACCGAGAACCGTGCAGGCCACACAAGAGAGAACTACAGATGCCCAGCCCGGGAGGCCGAGATACGACGTGGCGCAGAACGAGACATAGGCACCGACCATGATGACGTCGCCGTGAGCGAAGTTCAGCATCTTGGCGATACCGTAGACCATGGTGTAGCCCAACGCGATGATGGCGTAGACGCTGCCCATGGACAGGCCGTTGACCAGGTATTGGATAAAGACCGTCATGTTCCACATCCCCCTTTCGAATAGGTTTCCAGTTGATGTATGAAACAGGGACGTTACATCGTCCCTAGATACCAAGCAAGCAGGGAAGGCCAAAACCTCCCCTGCTTGGGATCAAAACCGCTCTATGTAAGGCGGCCAGTTAGGCCTGTACGTACTTGCCGTCGGTGATGACGTACGCCGTGGGCTCCTTCTGGACCTGGCCCTTATCGTTCCAGGTGAGCTTGCCGGTCAGACCGTCAACGGTAATCTTGAGCATAGCCTTGGACAGCTTCTCGGCGGCCTCGGTCGGGTCGGCGTCGACACCAAGACCGGCCTCCTTGAGGGCCTCGGCCACCGCGTGCACGCCGTCGTAGGCGTCGGCGGCAAACTGGTCGGGGGTATCGCCGTACTTATCCTTGTAAGCGTTGACGAAGTCGGCGTTCTTCTCGTCGTCGGCGGAGAACGGGGTCATGAGCAGCAGACCCTCGGCAAGAGAGGTGTCGAAGCCCTCAACGCCCAGGATGCCGTCCATGCCGTCGCAGCCCATCATCTTGACGTCGTAGCCCATGTCCTTGGCGTTCTTGAGCAGGACGGACGCCGGCGTGTAGTAGATCGGCGCAAAGATCATGGTGGCGCCGGCTTGCTTGGCCTTGGTCAGCTGGTTGGTAAAGCTCGTGGCGGAGTCGTCCTTAAAGGTCTCCTCGTCGACAATCTCGAGCTTGGACTCAGCGGCCTGGGCCTTAAAGGAATCTGCGATGCCCGAAGAATAGGCGTCGCCGGAGTTATAGAACAGCACGAACTTCTCGTCCGCATACTTCTGCGCCAGGAACTTGGCAGCGTTGACACCCTGGTTGGGGTCGGTGAAGCAAACCTGGAAGACGCAATCCTTGCCGTCGGTGACGTCCTCGGAGGACGCGGACGGGGTGATCATGAACGTCTTGGGGTCGTTACCGCACTCTGCGGCAACGGCAACCGACGCACCCGTGGTGGTCGGACCGACGAGGGCCTGCATGCCCCAGTCGAGCAGGGTGTTGAAGGCGTTGACGGCCTTCTCGCCATCGGCCTGGTCGTCCTCGGCCTTGCTGGCAAGCGGCAGCTCCTTGGTCGAGAAATCCTTGCAGCCAAGCTCGACACCCTGGGTAACGGACTTGCCGTAGGACGCGTTGGCGCCGGTCAGCGGGCCGATGGTGCCGATCTTAAACGAAGCGTCGCTCGAAGCGGAACCGCTGTCGCCGCCGTTGGAGGAGCAGCCAGCTAGAATGGACATCGCCCCCAGACCTGCTGCGCTCGCGATAACGCTCCTGCGATTCATAACAGGGTTCAATGACTTACCGGTGAGGCTCGACATGCGGCTCTCCTCTCAAATCTCGTCGGGTTTCGGTTACCCGACAGGCCATCCTTCGCCGTGTTCGGCGTTCGCAAAATACTAGACGCTTTAGTTAAGGAAAGTGGCGATTATTTCAACTTTTCTTTGGATTTGTTCATTTATCCATAGTTCTGCGTATTTCTATTATTTTATGCAGTATTGTCACTTTATTATGTAAAAGTAATGTTTCCGTTCTGTTACAGGCGTCCTTGTCCTGAATAAAACGGCCCCACCGGTGTCGTTATATGCACTTAGGCGGCGATGTACTTGCCATCCAGAATCACATAGGCCGTAGCGGGCTTTTCGACCTGGCCCTCGTCGTTCCACGTCAGCTCGCCTGTCAGGCCCTCGATTTTGATCTTGCGCATGGCACGGGCAAGGTCGCCGGCAATGTCGGCACCGTCGGCCGTAATGTCGATGCCCGCCTTATCGATAGCCTCGACAATTGCGTGGACGCAGTCATAAGCATCGGCGGCAAACTGGTTAGGCGTCTCGTCGTAGGCATCCTTATAGGCCTTGACGAAGTCGGCATTCTTCTCATCGTCGGCAGAGAACGGGGTCATGAGCAGCACGCCCTCGGCAAGAGAGGTGTCGAAGCCCTCAACGGAGAGCAGGCCGTCCATGCCGTCGGTACCCATGAGCGTCATGTCGTAGCCCATGTCCTTGGCGTTTTTGAGCAAAACAGACGCAGGCGTGTAGTAGATCGGGGCAAAGATAAGCGTGGCGCCGGCCTCCTTGGCCTTGGTGAGCTGGTTGGTAAAGCTCGTGGAGGAATCGTCCTTAAAGGTCTCGGTATCGACGATGTCGAGCTTGGACGCCTTGGCCTGCTCGGCAAAAGCGTCGGCAACGCCCGAGCTATACGTATCGCCGGAGTTGTAGAACAGGGCGATCTTGGCATCCGCGTACTTCTCGGCCAAGAACTTCGCGGCGCTGGCGCCCATGGTGGGATCGGTGAAGCAAACCTGAAAGACCGTGGTCTTATCCTTGGTGACGTCGAGCGACGAGGCCGAAGGCGTGACCATGAGCATATCGTCGGCGATCTCGCCCGAGACGGCGACGGCGGCACCGGTGGTAACGGGGCCGACGAGTGCCTGCATGCCCCAGTCGCACAGGGTATTGAAGGCGTTGATAGCCTTCTCGCCGTCGGCGACGTCATCCTCGGACTTAAGCGAGAGTTTGAGGTCCTTGGTCGAGAAATCCTTGGCGGCGAGCTTGGCACCCTTCTCGGCCGAAACGCCATAGGTTGCCGCGGCGCCGGTCAGAGGGCCGATGACACCGATCTTGAAGGTCTTGCCGTCATCGGCGGAGCCGCCGTCCGAGCCACCCGACGAGCAACCAGCGAGTGCGGCGGCGGTGCCGAGCGCCGCGGCGCCGGCGAGAAAGTTCCTACGGCTGAGCGTGCTGTTGATGTTGAACATGGTGTCCCCCCTTTTTTTCGCTGGCCGCGGTGCGGCCGTCTTGCGGTACGGGGCAAACCTTATGGCGCAAACGTTGACAGTTTGTTACGGAGTTTCGTTTGTAGCGAGCATGTTTCCAATGTTTCCGCAGCGTTTCGGGGATGCCGTTTTGTGCGACTCCTGTTGCCTGGCGAGCACGCGCCCTCGGTTCCTTTAAGCGGTTAATCCATCCATAAGATGCACGAAGGAGCTATCTATGAGCGAACCCCTGCGCACCGTGAACGTCGGTCTGATCGGTCTGGGAACCGTCGGCGGCGGCGTGGCCCGTCTGATCAAGAGCCACCACGATGAGTACCTGGCAGCCTACGGCATCGACCTTAAGCTGACCCGCGCCTGCGCGCTTGCTTGGGAGCAGGCCGAGGCAG
>URVK01000034.1 GCA_900551305.1 uncultured Collinsella sp. | reverse complement strand
TAAAGCTCCGGCCTCACTAAATTTCTTATTAGATAAAGTGAGCGATCAAGGAATGCACCCCTCTGCAGTGGTAACACAGGGCCCGTGCTGGACTTAGTTTTCAGAACATTCCGCAGACCAGGAAACCCCCTTATCCGCGGCTCCGAAGGAGCAGGATAAGGGGGTTTCCATGGTCGAGGACGTTCTGAAAACTAAGTCCAGCGCGGGCCCGGACGAGAACAACCGACTACAGGTCGATGTGCGATTCCTTGATCGGGAACGGCTCCGCGAAGCGGCAGGCGCCGCAGTGGCCCGGTGCGACTTCCTTAAACTCGGGAAGCTTCTCAGAGCAGATGCCCTGCGCGATCGGGCAGCGAGTGTGAAAACGGCAACCGGTCGGCGGATCCAGCGGTGACGGCGGATCGCCAGCGAGGATGATGCGCTTGCGCGTCTTCTGGATATCAGGATCGGGCACCGGCACAGCAGACAGCAGCGACTGCGTGTACGGATGGTGAGGCTCACTGTAGAGCGTCTTCCAGTCCGAAACCTCGACCATCTTGCCCAGATACATAACGGCAACGCGATCGGAGATATGCTGCACGACGGACAGGTCGTGAGCGATAAACAGATACGCGGTACCGAACTTGTCCTGGAGCTCCTTAAGAAGGTTCAGAACCTGGGCCTGAATGGATACGTCAAGTGCAGAGACAGGCTCGTCGCAGATAATCAGCTTGGGCTTCAGAGCGAACGCGCGGGCGATGCCGACACGCTGGCGCTGGCCGCCCGAGAACTCGTGCGGATAACGGTTGATGTGCTCGGGATTCAGACCGACGACGTCCAGCAGCTCGCGGACGCGCTCGATACGCTCCTCCTTGGTACCCACGCCATGAATGGTCATGGGCTCGGAGACGATCTCGCCGATGGTCATACGGGGATTGAGCGAAGCATAGGGATCCTGGAAGATGAACTGCATCTCGCGACGCATGTCCTTGATCTCATGCTTGCTCATCTCGGCAACATCTTTACCCTGGAAGAACACCTTACCGGCGGTCGGCTTGGTCAGGCGCATGATGGTGCGACCCGTCGTGGACTTACCGCAACCAGACTCACCAACCAGGCCAAAGGTCTCGCCCGGATAAATCTCGAACGAAATATCATTTACTGCAGAGACAACACGCTTGGAGAAGCGCTTGGCGAACATGCCGGACTCAGCGGGAAACTCCTTAGAGAGGTGCTCGACCTTCAGCAGCGGAGTACGCTCGTTGGTATCTGCCATTACGCCTCGCCTCCCTTCTTGGAATCCTTGCGCGTACGGGACGTCTCAGGAGCGTTCTTGAGGAACTCGGGGTCACCGGAGTAGTGGCACGCAGAGTAATGACCAGACTCGGTGACAACGCGCTCGGGGCGCTGCTTGCGGCACTTATCGGTCGCAAAGGGACAACGAGGAGAGAAGACGCAGCCCTCAGGCAGGTTCATGAGCGATGGCGGGTTGCCGTGAATCGGCGTGAGCGGCTTCTTCTCTTCGATGGCCTGCTCCGGGATGGAGCGGATAAGGCCCCAGGTGTAGGGGTGGCGGCTCTCGTAGAAGATTTCCTCAGCAGTACCGAACTCGACGGGACGGCCGGCGTACATAACCATGATCTTATCGGCCATATCGGCGACGACGCCCAGGTCATGGGTAATCATGATGATGGCGTTGCCGTTCTTCTCCTGCATCTCCTGCATGAGCTCGATAATCTGAGCCTGAATGGTAACGTCCAGAGCCGTCGTGGGCTCGTCGGCAATCAGGATATCGGGATCGCAGGCAAGTGCCATAGCGATCATGACACGCTGACGCATACCGCCGGAGAACTGGTGCGGATACTCATTGACGCGCTTCTCGGGCTCAGGAATGCCAACGAGGTCCAAAAGCTCGGTGGCGCGCTTGAGTGCCTCCTGCTTGGAGTAGCCACGGTGCAGACGAAGGCCCTCGCCCACCTGCTTGCCGATCTTATAGACCGGGTTCAAGGAGGTCATAGGATCCTGGAAGATCATCGCGATATCGTTACCGCGAATGTGCTGCATCTCTTCTTCGGTCATCTCGAGGATAGAACGACCGCGATAGCGAACGTCGCCGCCCTCGATCTTTCCCGGAGGCATCGAGATAAGACCCATGATGGTCATGGCGGTCACGGACTTACCGGAGCCGGACTCACCGACGACGCCCAGGGTCTCGCCGCGATCGAGCGTGTAGGAGACACCGTCGACAGCGCGAACAACGCCATCCTCGGTGTGGAAATACATCTTAAGGTCATCGACCTCGAGCAGATGCTGGCCCTCGGGAACAGGCTGGTCCTTCAGGTCCACATAGTTCTTGTTCTTCTTCATCCTTATGCGTCCTTCATCTTGACGTCGAGGGCGTCGCGCAGACCGTCACCCAGCAGGGTGAAGGCGAGCACCGTCGAGAGAATTGCCAGACCGGGCATGATCATCATCCAGGGAGCGGTCAGAAGATACTGCTGACCGTCCTGAATCATGGAGCCCCACGAAGGCGTAGGCGGAATAACGCCCATGCCGAGGAAGGACAGAGCGGACTCGGTCAGAATGGCGCCACCAATGTTCATGGTCGCGTAGACCACGATGGAGGCGACGGAGTTCGGGAAGATGTGACGTACGACGATACGAGCATCGGATGCACCCATCGCGCGCGCAGCATCAACATAGTCATTTTCCTTGACCGTCAGGATCGCGGATCGGAAGACGCGCGCAATCGAAGGCCAGCCGAGAATACCGATGGCGATAAAGACGTTCTGAAGGCCACGGCCGATAACGGCGATCATGGCGACAACGAACAGCACGTACGGGAACGCCAGGAAGATGTCCGCACAGCGCATGATGATCGTATCCCAGATGCCGCCGTAGAAACCGGCCAGAGCACCCATGACCAGACCAATTAGCGTGGAGATCGCGGTGGCCATAATTCCGACGGACAGCGAAACGCGCGCACCGTAGATAACGCGGACGAGAATGTCGCGACCAAGGGCGTCGGTGCCAAACGGGTGCTCTGCACACGGAGCCAACAGCGACGTCTCGGCCATGGTGGTCGAGTCGGAAGCCGTCGGGGAACCGAGCCAGGGCTTAGCCCACAGATCTGCAGTCAGGGCAACCACAACGACGATGATGATCCAGCAGACACCGATAACGGCGAGCTTGTTCTTACGAAGACGCTTAAAAGCGTCGCCCCACAGCGTGCGGGACTTGGCGGGAGCAGATGCGGCCTTGGTGGCGGTAGCCTGCTCCTGAGACTGAGTATCAGTTTCCTGCATGAGACGTACCTCCCTTAGGCCTTATCCGACGGACCGCCAAGGCGGATGCGCGGGTCGAGGAATGCATAGCTAATGTCGACGAGCAGGTTGATCACCATGACGACGACAACGATGAGCGTAACGCCGCCCATAACGATGGGCCAGTCACGCATGCTAATGGCGCGATAGACCTCATAGCCGATACCGGGCCAGTTAAAGACCGTCTCGGTCAGGATGGCGCCCGAAAGCATGCCGCCAAAGTCGACACCAATATAGGTAACGACGGGGATGAGTGCATTCTTAAGCGCATGCTTGACGATGATCGCACGATTGGAGAGACCCTTGGCCTTTGCCGTACGGATGTAATCCTGGTTCATGACGTCAAGCAGCTGCGAGCGCATAATGCGCGCAGCATAAGCGGTCGAAACCGAAGCCAGCGTAATGGTCGGAAGCACATAGTGCATCCAATCCTGATACTGAGAGCTGGAACCGCCGGCACCCGAGATCGGCATGGAGATTGCACCGCCCGTGGCGTCCTTGAGGATGACGCCAAAGAACAGCTGCAGCAACATACCGAGCCAGAAGGCCGGGACCGCAACGAGGATCGACGTGGTGAGCGTTACCAAAATATCCCAGAAGGAATAACGCTTTACCGCCGAAATGATACCCGCACCGATACCCATAATTGCCTCGAGCACGATGGCGCACGCGGCAAGTTTGACCGTATACGGATACTTCTGGGCAAAGATTTCCGTAACCGGCAGCTTGCGCTGATACGAATTGCCCAGATCGCCATGAAGCAGGCCGTTCATGTAATACAAGTAACGGTCCACGAGCGACGTTTGAACGGGGTCGCCGTTCTCGTCAAGGATCGCGTTGCCGTCCTCGTCCGTCTGGACCAGGTGATAGCGGACGCGAAGCTGAAGCTCCACCTCGGGGGACAGAGCCTTGTCTCCACCGATCAGCTTGATCGGATCTCCCGGCACGATATTCTGGAGGGCGAACAGAATCAGCGTAACGCCCAAAAACACCGGGATGAACTGAAGCACACGTTTAACGATGTACTTACCCATACCACTCCCCTATCTAGGGATTAACCTAAATGGGATGCCGATCGCCAGACCGGCATCCCAAAATTACCATCAGCCAGTTTACCCCAGGTTAGGGAGAACTGTATGTTTCCCATGAGGTCTACGTAAATACTTGACCCTCACGGAAGCTGCAAACTCTTAGGCGAGCTCAGCGGTACCCAGATCGGCGTGCTTCTGCGGATCGACATAGAGGTGCTTAATGCGATCGGAGCCGGCGATGGTGTGCGTGTAGAACATAATCGGGATGACCGGGCAGTCGGCAGCGACCATTGCGTCGGCCTCCTGCATCTTAGCGACGCGCTCCTCGTCGTCAACAATAGTACGAGCCTCGTCGACCTTGGCGTCGAACTCGGGGTTGTTGTAACCGGAGCGGTTGTCGCCACCGAGGGAGTCGGAGTGGAACAGCGGATACAGGAAGTTGTCCATGATCGGGTAGTCGGCAATCCAACCCAGACGACCGAACTGATAGTTAAAGTTCTGATACTGCTCGAGCAGGGCAGACCACTCAGGGGTATCGGAGACAGCGGTAACGCCAACCTTGGCGAGGTCACCGATGATGGACTCCATGATCTCCTTGTGACCGCCGTCCTGGTTGTAGGACAGGGTCACGCTAATGCCACGATCGCCGTTAGCGCCAGCGGGAGCAACCTTGTCGAGGTACTCGTTAGCCTTGTCGACATCGTAGGCGCAGAACTCCCATGCGCCCTCCTTGTAGCCATCGATGCCCGGAGGAACAATGCCGTCGGCGGGGGTACGGGTACCCTTGAAGATGGTCTTGCAGATGGCCTCACGGTTAATGGCCAGGGAGATACCCCTGCGCAGGTCGGCGTTGTTGAACGGCTCGGCCGTGGTGTTGCAGGTCAGATAGTACGTGGAAGGCTCGGCGCCGAGCAGCATGCGCTCGCCGTCACCCATGGTGTAGCCGTCCTTGGACACGCCGCGATCCTTCTTGGCGGCATCGATCTGAGCGACGGGAACGTCGCAGACATCGAGGTTACCGGCCTGGAACTCCTTGTAAGCGGTCTCCATGTCCTTGATGACCTGGAAGTGGATGCCATCGATCTTGGCCTTGTCGCCATAGTAATCGTCGAACTTCTTGACGTTGATCTCCTGGCCATCCTCCCACTTGCCGTCCATCATGAACGGGCCGTTACCGACCGGGGCAAGATAGAAGCTCTTGACATCGGACTCGGCGCACTCGGGAACCGGGGCCAGAGCCGGATGAGAGGCGACGAAGGGGAAGTCGGCGTAAGCGGAAGACAGCTTGACGACGAGGGTCTCATCGTCGGGGCACGTAACACCGCTGAGCTCGGCAGCGTTACCGGCAAGCAGGTCGTCATAACCCTCGACCATGGAAAGGTGATAGGAGACCTCGGAAGGGCCGTACTCGGTAGCGATGGCCGACTTGGTGTTGACCAGACGCTCCCAACCGAGCTTGAAGGACTTGGAGGTAACGTCGTCACCGTTGTGGAACTTGGCCTTCTTAATCTTGAAGGTGAACTCGGTGGCGTCGTCATTGGACTCAAAGGACTCGCAAGCCAGCGGAACGATCTCGCCCTTCTCGGCGTCGTAAGAGGTCAGAGCGTCAAAGAGCTGGTACTCGACCTGAGTGCCCTGGTCCTCCTGGACGTTGTAGGGGTCGATGCAGACCGGGTTGTTGATGTAGAAGTTCAGCGTCGAACCGGACTCAGAACCGGAAGCGTCGCCGCCCTTCTTGCCGCATGCGGCAAGAAAAGCCATGGAGCTCGCAGCAAGGGTACCGCCAACGAAGGCGCGACGACCCATAACGGGCTGGTGGAACATAGAATCAGCCATGCCATCCTCCTTATGAGATAGGACAAAGAAATGTTCAGTCGGACACATGTCGAGACAATCCGATCCGAACCATAAAAACGTCGCCCGTCGCTATGGCTGGTTATGCACAACGGACCAACGTTTCGCAATACAGTAGCGCATTTTATGCACGATTTGGGGCTAATTCCGGTCAACGGTCAAGAATTTCTTTAGTTGGGCGAAGTATGTGGGGATATTTTGACTCTGTTACAAATTTGTAAACAAAAAGGGTCCCGCACTTGCGGAACCCTTTTCAATTATTTTATGCGGCTCGTGCTTAGAAGCCGACGATGCCCTGCGGGAAGAAGAACATGCACAGGACGACGCACACGGCAAAAACGACGGCCATAATTACCGTCAGGCGATCGAGGTTCTGCTCCATGACGCCCGTGGCAGAGCTGGAGTTATACAGCGAGCTGGCAATCATATCCGAAACGCCGGTGCCCTTACCGGAATGCATCAGGACGAGAATCGTCAGCGCCACGGCAGAGACAGCCCAAACGACAAACAGAAAAATCTGGAACGGACCCATAGATAAGCTCCTTAATAGAACAGTTTAAACTCCAGTACTGTACCACAATCCCCCGCTCTCCCCTACCTGCCACTCAAGGACGGGGTGGAAATGGCAGAAATACCAAAAAGGGGGTTGTCCGGTTGTGGACAACCCCCTTACTAGAAAACGGTATTTGTTTTCTATTAGGCCTCGGTGGCGAGCACGCGGCCCGTCATCTCGGCGGAAGGCTCAATACCAGCCATGGTGAGCATGGTCGGAGCGATATCGGAAAGACGGCCGTCCTCGATACCGGTGAGCTTGGCCTTCTCATCAACGATGATGAACGGAACGCGGTTGGTGGTGTGAGCCGTAAACGGATGCTTGGAACCGTCGGAAGCAACGTCAAACATGTGATCGGCGTTGCCGTGGTCGGCGGTGATCAGCGCAAAGCCGCCCTTGGCGAGAATCGCCGGGACAACCTTGGACAGGGCATCGTCAACGGCCTCGACGGCCTTAACGGCGGCGTCGAAGACACCGGTGTGACCAACCATGTCGCAGTTCGCGAAGTTCACGATGTAGAAATCAGCGCGATCCTCGTTGATGGCGGCGACAAGCTTCTCGGTAACCTCGGGAGCGCTCATCTCGGGCTGCAGATCGTAGGTAGCGACCTTGGGGGAAGCGACGAGCACGCGCTCCTCGCCCTCCTTGGGCTCCTCGATGCCGCCGTTGAGGAAGAACGTCACGTGGGCGTACTTCTCGGTCTCGGCGGTGTGCAGCTGCTTCAGGCCGTTGGCGGCGATAACGTCTGCCAGGACGTTCTCGGGGAACGTCTTGGGGAAGGCGACCTCGACGTCAAACGTCGGATCGTACTCGGTCATCGTCACAAAGTGCGAAAGCTTGATCTGCTCGCGCTCAAAGCCGTCGAACTCCTTGTCCGTGAACACGCGGGTCATCTGACGAGCGCGGTCGGGACGGAAGTTGAAGAAGATGGCCGCGTCGCCCTCGTGAATGCCCTCGTTGTGGGCAGCGAAGGGCTCGACGAACTCGTCGCCGCGCGGGTCCTTCTCGTAGTAGGCCTTGATACCGGCAACGGGGTCGGTATCAGCATCGGACGCGTTGACCATGACGTCGTAGGCGCGCTGGATGCGCTCCCAACGATTATCGCGGTCCATGGCCCAATAACGGCCCGAGACGGTGGCAACGCGAGCGTCGCAACCGGTCTCCTCGGAGATCTTAGCCAGGAAGGCGCAGAACTCACTCATGTAGCCGGCACCGGACTGCGGGTCAACGTCGCGGCCATCCATGAAGGCGTGGACGCGAACGGTCTTGACACCGTGCTCGGCAGCCATCTTGACCAGAGCCTCGACGTGGTTCATGTGGGAGTGAACGCCGCCAGGGCTCATAAGGCCCATGAGGTGGAGAGTCTTGCCGTCAGCCTTGACATCGTCCATGGCCTTGACGAAAACCTCGTTCTTGGCGATGGAGCCGTCCTTGATGGCATTGTTGATGCGCGAAAGCTCCTGGAACACGATGCGACCGGCACCGATGTTGAGGTGACCCACCTCGGAGTTGCCCATCTGGCCGTCGGGAAGGCCCACGTCCTCGCCCGAAGCACCGAGCGTGGTGTGAGGATACTTCTCGTACAGGCCATCAAGGAAGGGCGTCTTGGCAGCGGCGACGGCGTTCTCGCCATCAGCCGGAGCCAGGCCGCAGCCGTCCATGATAATCAGGAGTGCAGGAAGATGACGTTGTGCCATATGTCCTACTCGCCTGCCTTGACGACCATAGAGGCGAAGTCGGCAGCCTTGAGCGAAGCGCCGCCCACGAGGGCGCCGTCAACGTCGGGCTTGGCGACGAGCTCGGCGATGTTACCGGGCTTGGCGGAACCACCGTAGAGAACGCGGATGCCGTTGGCGAGCTCCTCGCCGAACATCTCCTTGAGGGTCTCACGGATAGCGCTGCAGACCTCCTGAGCATCCTCGGCGGTAGCGGTCTTGCCGGTGCCGATGGCCCAGATGGGCTCATAGGCGACGACGACCTGCTTGGGGCAGGTGATCTCAAGACCAGCAAGGCCAGCCTTGACCTGGTTCACGACGTGCTCGACATAGGTGCCGGCCTCGCGGACCTCAAGGGACTCGCCGCAGCAGAAGACGGGAACAAGGCCGGCGGCAACGAGAGCCTTGGCCTTCTTGTTCTGGTCCTCGTCGGTCTCGTGGAAGTAGTCGCGACGCTCGGAGTGACCGATGATGCAGTAGGTGCAGCCAGCGGACTTGAGCATGTCGCAAGAGGACTCACCCGTGAAGGCACCCTTGGCCTCCCAGTACACGTTCTGTGCACCGAGGGCGATGGGGGCAGCCTGAATGCGGTCATGAACCGTGGTGATGTCGATGGTCGGAGGGCAGACGAGCACCTCGACGCCAGCCGGAACCTCGGGCAGAGCCTGAGCCAGCTCGTCGGCGAGCTTGGCGGCCTCGGCGACGTCGTTGTTCATCTTCCAGTTACCAGCGATAAGAAGGGTGCGATTAGGCATCGAGAAGCGCCTCCACTCCGGGCAGGGCCTTACCCTCGACGAGCTCCATGGAAGCGCCACCACCGGTGGAGATCCAGCTCATCTTGTCGGCCAGGTTGAACTTGTTGACAGCTGCGACAGAGTCACCACCGCCGATGATCGAGGTGCAGTCAGCCTCGGCGAGAGCCTCGGCGATAGCCTGGGTGCCGTGAGCAAAGTTGTCAAACTCGAAGACGCCCATGGGGCCGTTCCAGAACACGGTCTTGGCGCCCTTGACAGCCTCGGCATAGAGCTCCTCGGTCTTGGGACCGATGTCCATACCCTCACGATCGTCGGGGATAGCGTCGGAAGCAACAACCTCGGGGACAGCGTCCTCGCCAAAGTGATCGGCAACACGGTTGTCGATGGGGAGTAGGATCTTGACACCCTTCTCCTCGGCCTTCTTGAGCATCTCGCCGGCGCGCTCGACCCAGTCCTCTTCCTTGAGGGACTGACCAACGGACAGGCCCTGAGCCAGGAAGAAGGTGTAGGCCATGCCGCCACCGATGATCAGGGTGTCAGCGGAGTCGATGAGGTGATCGAGAACGCCGATCTTGGAGGAAACCTTGGAACCGCCGACGATGGCGACGAAGGGGCGCTCGGGCTCGGCGAAGATGCCGGTCAGCGTGTCGACCTCCTTCTCGAGCAAGAAGCCGGCGACGGCAGGCAGGTAAGCGGCGGGGCCCACGACGGAACCCTGGGCGCGGTGAGCGGTGCCGAAGGCATCGAGAACGAAGACGTCACCATAGGAAGCGAGCTTCTTGGCGATCTCGGGATCGTTCTTCTTCTCACGCTTGTCAAAACGGACGTTCTCGAGAACGAGGACCTTACCCGGCTCGACGGCGGCGACAGCCTCAGCAGCCTTCTCGCCGTAGGTGTCAGCGACAAAGGCAACGTCGAGACCAGAGAGCTCAGCGAGCTTCTTGGCGACGGGCTCGAGGGACAGCTCGGGCTGGAAGCCGGTGCCCTCGGGGCGGCCGAGGTGGCTCATGAGGATGACGCGAGCGTTGTGCTCAACGAGGTAGTTGATGGTGGGCAGGGCAGCCTTGATACGGGTGGTGTCGCCAACGACGCCATCCTTGATAGGCACGTTAAAGTCAACGCGGACGAGAACGCGCTTTCCGTCGACATCGATGTCGCGGACGGTCTTCTTGGTAAAGGCCATGTTTGCTTCTACCTTTCGTACGTGTCTGCCTCCCATTACGGCAGACGATTTCTTATAAAAAGGGCGCGACCCTAGGGTGTAAGCCCTATAAGGCCGCGCCCTTCTTTAGACGCTCAACGAGCTATTCGCTAAAAGCTAAATTAAGCAACGAACTTCTCGAAGTACTTGATGGTGCGGACCATCTGAGAGGTGTAGGAGTTCTCGTTGTCGTACCAAGAGGTGACCTGAACGAGGGTCTGGCCGTTGCCGAGGTCAGAGCACATGGTCTGAGTGGCGTCGAAGATGGAGCCGTGGGTCTCGCCGACGATGTCGCGGGAGACGATCTGGTCCTCGTTGTAGGCGAAGGTCTCGGGGATGGTCTCGGCGTAGGCCTTCATGGCAGCGTTGACCTCGTCGACGGTGACCTTCTTGTCAACGACGGCGTAGAGGTTGGTCAGCGAGCCGGTCGGCGTCGGGACGCGCTGGGCGGCACCGATGAGCTTGCCGTTGAGCTCGGGGAGAACCAGGCCGATGGCCTTGGCAGCGCCCGTGGTGTTCGGGACGATGTTCTCGGAGCAGGCGCGGGAGCGACGGAAG
>URVK01000033.1 GCA_900551305.1 uncultured Collinsella sp. | reverse complement strand
TCTCGAACACGCGCGGCAGGTCTGCCGCACACACGCCGCAGCCGTTGTCCGCGACGGTAAGCTCGATGCGCTCGCTTGCCAGACCCTCGTCCAGCAACGCACCCGAAAACACGATCTTTGCGCCGTCCTCACGCGCATATTTAATGCTGTTCTGAATGAGCTGGCCCAGAATAAACTCGAGCCACTTCTCGTCGGTAAAGACCTCAAAGTCGAGGTTCTCGCACACCGGAGCCACGTGCGCCGCGATGAGCTCACGCGCATTGGCCTTAATCGCGCCCGTCACCAGGGTCTTGAGATCCCAGCGGCGAATCAGGTAGTCGCGCTCCACGACTTCCGAGCGCGCGTAGTACAGCGCTTGATCGATATAGCGCTCCACGCGAGCCAGCTCGCGACCCAGGTCATCCACGCGCGACAGGTCGTCTTCGCTGCTGTCCAGGTTTTCCAAAATCAGATGGGCCGCCGCCAGGGGCAGCTTGGCCTCGTGGACCCAGCTCTCGATATAGTCGCGGTAGTCATCGGTCTGACGCCGGCCTTCGGCAACCTCGTCGCAGGCGGCTTTGCCCACCCGGCGCAAGACCTCGTACTCGAGCTCGCCCTCGGCATAGGCCGGGCATTGCACCATCTCCTGCACCCATGCGGGACTCTCGAGCTCCTCTGCCGCGCGCTCCAACTGACGCAGAAAACGGCGACGGCGAGCGTACTCGATCACGATGCCGAGCATACCAAAGATAAAGGACACGCCAACCGCCACGACCACGATAGAAATGGGTGCGCCGGCGACCGTCAGCACAAAGCAGCTCAGCAGCACGCCGCACGTCCACACGGCGACGGGAAGCAGCGCATCTTTAAAGAACTTGCCAAACGACATAGCCAGCCCCTAGACCGAATAGCCCTGGCCGCGGTGCGTGGTCAAATACCCCTTGATGCCGATTTTTTCGAGCGTGGTGCGCAGACGGTTGATGTTGACGGTGAGCGTATTGTCGTCCACGAAGGCGTCGGAGTCCCACAGGTCCTGCATGATGGCCGAGCGCGAGACAATCTTGCCCGCACGGCTCAGAAGCAGTGAGAGGATACGCAGCTCGTTTTTGGTGAGCTCGGTACTGGTGCCGGTTTGCATGTTGGTGACCATGGAGCGAGCGAGATCGAGCTCCAGGCCCTTGTGGACAAGTGTGCTGCGCTCGCCCGCCGCCGCGGTACGACGCAGCAGTGCGTTGATGCGCGCCACGAGCACGCGCGCGCTGTAGGGCTTGGGAACAAAGTCATCCGCGCCGAGCGTCATGGCCATGACCTCGTCAATCTCGGTCGCGCGCGACGTGAGGACGATGATGGGAACCTCGGATTCGCGGCGAACCTCATGGCAGATATGCTGGCCGTCCTTGACGGGAAGCGTCAGGTCGAGCAGCACCAGGTCGGGCGCGGCGGCGAGAATATCGCGCGAGACATGCTCAAACGATTCGCAGGCCTCGATTTCAAACCCGGCGCGGGCAAGGATGTCGATAAGCTCACGACGAATGGGCTCGTCGTCCTCAACGATATAGATTAGCGCCATGGATTCCGCCCCCCCCTCTTGGTTATCTTGCCCCATTATGACCGCGGATCCGCAGATACGCGCCTCACGCGGCACCAAAGTGACAGAACTGTTCGCGAGTGGCAGAGGCTTGCCCCTCGCTCGCGACGAGCACGGGAATTAAATGAGTTTTTAATCCCCGTCCCAGAAACATCATTTAGCGGCGGGCACGGAGCTTTTCGTAGCCTTCGGCGAAGAAGGCGACCGTAGCGGCGTCCGCCTCGGCGGCGTCCGTCTCGGCAGCGGGGACCACGCCGTGCTCGTCGCTCACCAGGAACAAGGCGCCCTTAAGCTGCGCGGGAATATCTACGCGCGTGACCGGGATGCCCTTGGTCTGGGCCAGCTGCTCGATGAGCGTCGCCGTGCCGCACAGGCACTCGTCCGCCGGCGCCACAAAGGCAAGCTCGCCGTTGTTGACGGCGGCGAGCAGCTCGGGCGCCACGCCAGTTTCGTCAGCCTCGGAGCGGGCCTCGGCGGAACGGGCACGTAGCGCCTTGGCCGACGTATCGGTTAGCGGCTCGTACTCCCCCACCGTCATGGCGGCGTTGCCGTTAACGTCGATCACCAGCATGAGCACGCCGTCGCGTGCGGTGTAATCGCCCTCGGCAAGCGACCACTCAACGTGCTGTTTGGCCCAGCTGAGCATGTTATGGGTAAGCGGCTCGCCCTGCACCAGGCGCTCGGACAGCGCACGAATGTGGCGGTTGAGCATGGGCACCTTTTTGTTGGACATGCGCCAACGGCAGACAAGCGCAGGCTTGTCGAGTGT
This sequence comes from uncultured Collinsella sp., assembly GCA_900551305.1. Taxonomy (GTDB): domain Bacteria; phylum Actinomycetota; class Coriobacteriia; order Coriobacteriales; family Coriobacteriaceae; genus Collinsella. Next base: position 8,694 of record URVK01000033.1, on the reverse strand, counting down.
AAACTTCTCGACCGCCTCCTGATTGGCGCAAAAGTCCTCGTACGCACGCTGATCCTCGGCATTGCCAAACAGCTCGGCATCATCAATCTGGGGCATGGTCATACCTTTCGTGTTAGTCATTCCGTCCTCTTATACCAAAAAGACGGCCCTCCAAACGGAGCAGCCGTCTTTTGCAGAGATTATTTTGTCCCAAGGCGGAACTTAGTGGCGGAAGTGGCGGGCGCCCGTAAACACCATAGCAATATTGTGCTCGTTGCAGGCCTGGATGCTCTCGTCATCGCGCTTGGAGCCGCCGGGCTGGATGATGCAAGTCACACCGTGCTCGGCAAGCACGTCGACGTTGTCGCGGAACGGGAAGAATGCGTCGCTTGCACAGGCAAAGCCGCCCTTCTCCACGCCCTCGCGCTCGCAGAAGTCCTCGGCGCGCTCGCAGGCAAGTAGCGCAGAGTCAACGCGGTTAGGCTGACCCGGGCCCATGCCAATGCCGGCCTTGCCCTTGGAGACCAGGATGGCGTTGGACTTGACGCCCTTGCAGACCTTCCAGGCAAACTCGAGCTCGGCCATCTCGGCGTCGGTGGGCTTGCGGTCGGTGGGGAACGTAAAGGTCGCGGGGTCCTCGGTCACGTGGTCGACTTCCTGCACCAGCATGCCGCCGTCGACGGAGCGCAGCTCCACCTGAGCGCCGTGGTCCACGCCGCCGGTCGCCAACACGCGCAGGTTGGGGCGCTTGGCCATGCGCTCGAGCGCCTCGGCGGTGTAGCTCGGGGCGATGATGACCTCGACGAACTGCTTGTTCTGATCGGCAAAGTGCTCAACCAGATCAAAGGGAACCTCGCGGTTGCAGGCGATGATGCCGCCGAAGGCGCTCTTGGGATCGCAGGCAAAAGCGCGGTCGTAGGCAGCCGTGATGTCCTCGGCAACGGCGGAACCGCAGGGGTTCTGGTGCTTGAGGATTACGCAGGCCGGCTCGTCGAACTCGCGGACCAGGTTCCAGGCGGCGTCGGCATCCAGATAGTTGTTGTAGCTGAGCGGCTTGCCCTGGATCTGCTTGGAGCCCACGAGCGGGAACTGCGAGCTCGCGGTGTTCTCGCAGCCCTCGGCAAAGCGATAGACTGTGGCTTTCTGCTGCGGGTTCTCGCCATAGCGCAGGTCGTCGACCTTCTCCAGCGAAATCTCGAGCTTGGCAGAGGTGTCCGCCACGTCGCTTGCCTGGGCGGCAAGCCAACGGGAGATGGCCGTGTCGTAGGCGGCGGTGGTCTGGTAGACCTTCACCTGCAGGCGACGACGGGTGGAAAGCGTGGTGCAGCCACCGGTCTCGTGCATCTCGGCCAGGACGGCATCATAGTCGGCCGGATCGGAAATGACGGTAACGCTCGTGGCGTTCTTGGCGGCAGAGCGCAGCATGGAGGGGCCACCGATGTCGATGTGCTCGATGGCGTCCGCGAAGGTGACCTCGGGGTTGGCGACGGTCTTCTCGAACTCGTACAGGTTGACGACGACCAGGTCGATCAGCTTAATGCCGTGCTGAGCCGCCTCCTGCATGTGCTGCTCGGAATCGCGGCGGGCCAGCAGCGCGCCATGAACCTTGGGGTGCAGGGTCTTAACGCGGCCGTCCATCATCTCGGGATAGCCCGTGAACTCCTCGATGGGGGTTACGGGAACGCCCGCGTCCTCGATGGCACGAGCCGTGCCGCCCGTAGAGATGATCTCGACGCCAAAGTCGTCAACCAGCGTCCGTGCGAAATCGACGACGCCCGTCTTATCGGTAACCGAGATCAACGCGCGTGCGATCTTCACATCAGATCCCATGCAGTCCTCCTGTCTGGTACGCCGCCGTGCTCTGTGAGTCGGTGATACGTCGATCTGCAGCGCTCGCGCAGCGGCATTGAAAATACTGATTTAATGTAGCGCATCGAGCGCATCGATGCACCCCGCAACGGGCGCATGTGCAGAAAAAGTTTGCGAGCGGAGGGGATGGGCATGGCACCGGGCACGGTGAGTTCATGGAACACAGGGGCACCATAATTAGATGCCAATGGCGTGGTAGAACTGTGCTCGATATGCATCCGCAAAAGAAAGAGGCACCATGGTCTCGCGGGTTCTCTACCGACCGTTTGATACCGAAGACTTCGACGCCATCGCGCTGATTCTGCAGCAGCTTTGGCATAACAATTCGGATAACGATGAGTACAACCGCCTTGAGGCCGCGTGCGACCTCGCCTATTGCCTTTCGTCGTCGACGTTTTCACAGGTTGCCGTAATCGACGGTCAGGCGCGTGGCATTTCGCTCGCGCGTGCGGGACAGAGCTCCGGCACCACTATCAACGAGCATTGGATGGATACCGAACGCGCGCTGCTATCGCAGATGCGTGAGCTAGAGCCCGATGCGTGCGCCGAGTATCTCTCGTTTGTGCGCGCAACCATCCGAACCAACAACCGCCTGCTCGAGAGCAGCCCGTTGCCGCACGACAACGAGGTCACGCTGCTTGCCGTGGATCGCGATGTCCATGGCCTGGGCGTTGGCACGGTTCTGCTCGATGCCGCCGTCTCGCACCTGTCCTCGCTTGGAGCGACGAGGGCGCACCTGTACACCGACTCCAACTGCTCGTGGAAGTTCTACGAGCTGCACGGCTTTAAGCGCACGGCCACGCACCGCGCCAACCGCGAAGAGCGCCGTCACGACATGCCGCGCGAAAGCTTCCTCTACGAACTCGACCTAACAGCCTAAACCCGGCAGCCATACCTAGTCATTTAGGAACGTCCCCAGTGACTAGTCGTTGGGGACAGTCTTCGTAGGTAGCGCATAAAAATGGGATGGATCCGTCGGCAGTCGCCGGAGAAGATCCATCCCAAAAATCAGAACTCGCTAGAACGTTCCGCCGCCGCCTCCGCCGACGCCGCCGCCTCCGCCGCCCGAGAAGCCGCCGCCTCCGCCGCCGCCCGAGCTGTCGGAGCTCGACGCCAGCTCACGGATGCTCTCGTGATACACGTCATCGAACGAATCGAGCGGAGACTCGATACCGTAATGATGGTAGTACCACCAGTAGCAGGGATAATTGTCATAGAAGCCGTCGGCCTCGCGCACCTCGGGCGGCACGGCCTCGGCAAGCTGACGCAGCACTTCCTTGGAAACACCCAGGGCAACGCCCATCACCAGCAGCTTGTTCCACAGCACCAGATCGCCGGGGACGGCTTCCTTTAGACGCGTGAAGTCCTCGAGCCAATGCTTAAGTGCCTTGCAGCGAGCCGCCACCTCGGCGCCCTCCGGCGTAAAGCGGCGGAACGTAAGGCCCACGCCGATACCCACCAGCACAATCGGCACCGAGATAACCGCGGCGGTAATGTTCGCCTGTGCGCCATCGGTAAAGAAAATGGATCCCACGGGAACAAAGGCAATCAGGATACCAAGAACCAGGCAAAACACCATTGCAACAATGCCGTCCGAGGCAACGTACTCGCTATCGGCCAGCTTGCCCTTAACGGTGTTCTGATAGTCCTCGAGCTTATCACCCACGGGTGTAGCGTGCTGCTTGACGTAGTGCTGCAGCTCGTCGAACGTGCGCGAACGGTCACCGTTCTCGTCAGGCTTAGCACCGGCAAAGAAGACCTTGAGCACCATGTGGTCAATGCCCTTGGCCGACTTCCAGCCCGCATCACTCACCGTCACGCGATACGTCTGCTCTTCTTTTTCACGCCCCAACAGACCCTTCTTGGCCTTGGTCACGGTCGCCTGCTCCAGCTTGATCACACGGTCGTCAGTGAGCTTCATGAGCGTGGCGATATATGCCTGGTCGGGCACCTCGTTCCAGCTCATGAGGGCCGAAAGCACGGCGGGATGGTCGGCCGAGGGCACGTCGCGGAAATATTCGTCCTGGAAAAGCGGCTTGGGCTTGCGGCGGCGCAGCTTGAGCACAACGATTATGCCGGTAAAGACCACCGCTGCGACAACACTTAGCACGGCAAGCGCATTGGCAATCATGCGAGCATGAGCGCGGCGGGCGTTAGCTTCGTCAGCCCATTCTTTCTCTTCGCTCAGAATCGTTGACATGCGCTCTTCGCCCGAGGCGGCAAGCTGCGGCACCCAGTCGCTGGGGAAGGCGATGCGCGCCTCGGCGAATTCGCCCTGATGCACGCAGGGAATGGTATAGGTGACCATGGGCTCGTCCTCATCGAGTGACACGTCGCCCGTCAGCGGGCCGTGGCCCCATGCGCGGAAGTTATCGCCCTTGACGGCCGCCGTCCCGGCAGCGGCATTTGCGAAGCGCACTTCCATCTCGACGTCATCGGAATCCGCAGACCAGCCGTCGCCCACGAACTTCCAATAGAGCTCGGCAGTATCGGCCCAGTTCATGACCGCACCGGTCATGGTATAGCTCACGTAATAGGTCGCGCTGTCGCCGCTCTCGTGAGGGCTGAATACCTTAATCTTTACGCCGTCACCGCTCTGCCCAACCGTATAGGCGCCAGAGTCACCCTTGTTCGCGCTATCCACTTTGTTAAACGCGGTGTCCTCTTCCTCGACACTCAGCACGTCGACGCCCGCCGTGCCGCCCTGCTGGTTGGTACCCGTATTGATCTCCCAAAACACGCCGTTGATGTCGTCATCGAAATCAAACTGGCGTCCCTCGACAACGGTCAGCGATCCATCGGCCTCAACCGTGGCACCGATATAGGTTTGGGTCATGGAATAACCGTCGGCGTGTGCAGCGGCGGGCAGTAGCAGCAATGCAAGCGCGACGAGTGCGCAGACGGAAGCAAATCGCGCAAACAGGCGGCGCTGCCGACAGGTTTTGGCAACGGGGGCGTTCATAGGCACATCCTTTGTCTGTGATACCAGCAACGCCATTGTCCCACGTTTACGGGCGCACATGACGAACATCTAGGCCAGCGGAGTATCAAACGGGACGAAAGTCACGCCCGCGGCCGGCACCTGGGGACGTTCCTTATCTGCCGGCAATCTGGGACACTCCTTGGCATGGCCTGCGCCAGCAATAGACACCACTTCACAGCTCTGTCACAGGTGTAGCGGCTTTGTGTGGGTGCGGCACGCGCTGATTGAGCCGCCAGCCGAGGGGCATAAAGCAGTTGAGCGAAAACGGTTTGCCCCTTTGCCGTTCGCTCGAGGATCATGTCCCCCTTTTCCGCGGAAACCCCGGCAGTTGCGAAGAGCTGCCGGGGTTTCTGTCGTTTGTGAGGCTAAGTCGGTACGCAGCGATCGAGACCTTGAGCCGCAAACCCACCGTGCGCAATGCGCACCGCCGCCAACTTGTGAGCGCGGCAACGCCTTCCCTGCCAAGCCCCGCGCTATACTCGTCCGCATGGATATCAACGCACGCAACATAGCAACACACGCCGCGGACGCACCAGCAACGGCAGTGCCCACCCCCGTCGTGGGTCGCTTTGCCCCGTCGCCCTCGGGCCGCATGCACTTGGGCAACGTGTTCAGCTGCCTGTGCGCATGGCTTTCGGCCCGCAGCCAGGGCGGCAGCATCGTGTTGCGTATCGAGGACCTGGACGATCGCTGCAAGCGCCCCGAGCTTGCCGCTCACCTGATTGACGACCTGGCCTGGCTGGGGCTCGAGTGGGACGAAGGCCCCTACTACCAGCACGATCGCCTGGATCTGTACGAGGACGCCCTGCGCCAGCTGCAAGACGCCGGCCTCACCTATCCCTGTTTTTGCACGCGTGCCGAACTCCACGCCGCGAGCGCGCCGCACGCCAGCGACGGCACGCCCATCTACCGCGGCGCCTGCCGAGGCCTTTCTGCCGAGGAGGTTGCCCGCCGCAGCATCCTGCGCGCTCCGGCCACGCGCCTGCGCGTGCCCACCGTCGACGACCTCGCGGGCGACGTGATCGAATTCGTAGACCGCACGTACGGAGCCCAATGCGAAGCACTCGCCACCGAGTGCGGTGACTTTTTGGTGCGCCGCAGCGACGGCGTGTTTGCCTATCAGCTGGCCGTGGTGGTCGACGACGCTGCCATGGGCGTCACCGAGATCGTACGCGGATGCGACCTGCTTGGTTCCACGCCGCGCCAGATCTATCTGCAACATCTGCTGGGACTGCCCACGCCGCACTACGCGCACATTCCGCTGCTCATGTCATCGGACGGCCGCCGCCTTTCCAAGCGCGATCGCGATCTGGACCTGGGCGAGCTCCGCACCCGCTTTGGCACACCCGAGGCACTGTTGGGATGGCTCGCCGGGCAAACAGGCATCGCGCCGAACACCACGCCGCGCACCGCCGAGCAGCTGGTCGAGCACTTTAGCTGGGACGTCATCCGCGCGCATCGGGAGAACATCACTGTAACGGTCGAGTAGCCAGCCACCCCGCCTCTACGCAACATCCCAGGGCTGGAGTTCGTCGCCCAAGCGAACGATGCAGTCGTAGAGCACGGTGTGACGCTCGGCCGGGTTGGTATCCCGATGAAAATGCCCGTAGTACCAGCGCTTGTAGTCCAAGCGGTCTTCCAGCTCATCGAAAAATGCCGTAAGCCGATCAACGGAGGGGCAATTCCAGCCGGACGCTGGATAAAGCGTGGACGAAAGCATGCGCGTAGAGCAGGTGTGAGTGATCACGTAGTCGACCGTCCAGCCCACGCTGTCGAGCTTTGCCCGCGCCTCCTCAAAGTTGCGCTCGTCCGGCAGCTCCTGCGGCCACCAGCTGGAATACGGAATGCGGTATTCCTTGTCCACGCTCGTGGCGCCGCCCATGGTAAAGACCGTTGAGCCGTCGAGCTCAAAAACCTCGCCGCGCGTCAGGCGCCGTATGGGCGAGGTATCCGACAGGCGCTGCGTCAGCCCACCGTGCCACAACTCCATGGGGCGTTCCGCCCAGTGATCGAAACGCTCGTGGTTGCCGTCGACAAACAGCACGGTGTAGGGGCGCGACTCCAGCCAAGCAATATCGGCACATTCCTCGGTAGAAAAGTCCCAGGGAAAGCCAAAGTCGCCCGCGATGATGAGATAGTCGTCGCTCGCCAGGCTATCCCCAAGCTCCCAATCGCGGAGCTTTTGCATGTCAGCGCCGCCATGAATATCGCCTGTTACATAGACCGTCATCGGATTACCACTTCCCTGTAAGTCGCTAGCCCACATTCTGCACGATCACTAAGCCAACCGTTCCAGCCCTTCCATCCCTTAGGGCTTACCCTTCGTTCTTCCATCCAAACGGGTCAAGCACCCAAAAAACCAGATCGAGCACGCCGCCGGTCATCATGGCGCCGGCAAGGGCCATGCAAACGTGCAGAGAACTGGCACTTCGGAGCACGTCGAATGGCCCCAGAACAGCCAGCAGCGCGACCGCTGCGCCGGCAAGGCACAACGCGAGGCACGGCCCCGCGTCCTTGACGCACTTCTTTGCGAGATGCTTGGTGTTATCGCTCATTGGTATCGAACTCCTTAGAGGGTCGTTGTTTGGGTACATGCCGCCGCGGCAGAGCAGGGCGGCAGGGTAAGTGTCCCATGCCGTGCGGACATCAATGGAGAAACCGCCTGCTCGACCAACCTTTGACGCCGTTTTGCACCGGCACCACATCCCCCGCTATCGAGGTCTAATACTTTTCCCACCGCTACCCAAAAACTCATCCAACATTAATCTTGGCTCAAGAATCGCTTAATCTATAACCTGCACTATAGAGTTCGAACAAGGGGCGGGGCGGCGCCGCGCAACGCAGGCCGCCGAACGCAACGCTCGCGCCCGGGCAGATCGCCCGGCGTCGCGCCCATCGAACGAAAGGACAGGTCATGGACGACCTCGAAAAAGTTGAAACCATCCGCACCAAGTGCAACGTGAGCTACACCGATGCCAAGGCCGCGCTCGACGCCGCCGACGGCAACGTTTTGGACGCCATCATTTGGCTCGAGTCGCAGGGCAAGACGCAGACCACGTCGGCGCACGCCGCCACCGAGTCCGCGCCAGTCGATGAGCCCTCAGCCGAGATGGTCGCCGCGCAGGCCGCCTACGAGAAGTCGAGCGAAAAGACCGACTTCTCCAAGAAGATGGACAGCGTATGGGAGTACCTCAAAAAGCTCTTCCGCCTGAGCCTGGACACCAAGTTTATCGCCACGCGCCGCGATGCGATCATCCTCAACATCCCCATCCTGATCCCCATCATCGCCCTGTTTGCCTGGGGCGCTACGATTTGGCTGATGCTGATTGGCCTGTTCTTTGGCATGCGCTACCGCATCGACAGCGACGGCGACGTGCCCGGCAGCATCAACAACCTTATGAATCACGCCGCCGATGCCGCGGACGACATCAAGCAAAATCTGAACGACGACAAGTAATCGCAGACGGGGGCACGCATGGCACGGATCCTGATCGTAGAGGACGAGGAGAAAATCGCCCGCTTTGTGACGCTCGAGCTGGAGCACGAGGGCTACCAGGTGGAACACGCCGCCGATGGCCGCACCGCCGTGGACCTGGCGCTGGAGCGCAACTACGATCTTATTCTGCTCGATGTGTTGTTGCCGCAGCTCAACGGCATGGAGGTCCTGCGGCGCGTCCGCAAGCACAAGGATGTGCCGGTGATAATGGTCACCGCGCGCGATGCCGTGATGGACAAGGTGGCCGGGCTCGATGCCGGCGCCGACGATTACCTGACCAAGCCGTTTGCGATTGAGGAGCTGTTCGCACGGATCCGCGTGGCGTTGAAGCGCTCGGAGGCCGTGCGGGCGGCTTCGGGCGTTGGCG
>URVK01000032.1 GCA_900551305.1 uncultured Collinsella sp. | reverse complement strand
CTGCAAGCTCGCGGGCTGCGCGCTCGTGGGCGGTGAGATGGCCGAGCACCCGGGCGTCATGGCTCCTGCCGACTACGACCTTGCCGGATTTACCGTGGGCGTCGTCGACCGTCCCAAGATGCTCGACCCCGCAAACGTCCGCCCGGGCGATGTGATCCTGGGCCTGCCTTCCACCGGCGTGCACTCCAACGGCTACTCGCTCGTGCGTAAGGTCATTGGCGTCGACGGCATTAAGCCGGGCACGCCCGAGGCCGCCGCTAAGGCCGAGGAGCTGAGCCGTCCGCTCGAGGAGCTCGGCGGTGCATCGCTGGCAGACGCTCTGTTGGCCCCCACGCGCATCTACGTCAAGCCGATCCTGGAGCTGCTGCGCGGCGGCGTCAACGTGCATGCTATCGCCCACATCACCGGCGGCGGTATTACCGAGAACCTCAACCGTGCACTCGCCGACGACGTCGACGCCGTGGTCACCCGCAACGGCGCCGAGATGGGTTGGGACGTTCCGCCCGTCATCACCTACGTGTCGCGTCAGGCCGAGCTCGCGCCCAACGAGGCATGCAAGACCTTCAACATGGGCGTCGGCCTGTGCCTGATCGTCGCCCCCGAGGACGAGGCCGCGGTTACCGAAGCCCTGGTCGCGCTGGGCGAGAAGCCGTTCCGCGTGGGCGAGTGCGTCGAGGGTTCCGGTAAGGTCGTGTACTCCGATGAGCGCTAACGAGCAGATGGCTGCTGGTGAGGGCCTGGGCTTTGTGCCCTACACCCGTCCGACCGGCACCGATACGGTCGAGCCGCTCAAGATCGGTGTGCTCATCAGCGGTTCGGGTACCAACCTGCAGGCGCTGATCGATCTGATCGCCGCCGGTAAGCTCAACGCCTCGATTGAGCTTGTGGTGTCGAGCCGTCCTTCGGCTAAGGGTTTGCAGCGCGCTGAGCGCGCGGGCATCCAGACGCTCACGCTGTCCAAGGATGTCTATGCCGACCCTATTGCCGCCGACGAGATCATCGCGCACGAGCTGCTCGAGCGCGGCTGCGAGTACGTGGTGATGGCCGGCTATATGCGCATGGTGCACACACCGCTGCTGGCGGCGTTTCCCAACCGCGTGGTCAACTTGCATCCGGCGCTGCTGCCGAGCTTTACCGGTGCGCATGCGATTGACGATGCCTTTGCGCGCGGCGTCAAGGTAACTGGCGTGACCGTGCATTTTGCCAACGAGGTCTACGACAACGGTCCCATCATCGCCCAGCGTGCGCTGGCTGTCGAGGAGGGCTGGGATGTCGACGCGCTCGAGGAGCACATCCACGCGATTGAGCACGTGCTGTATCCCGAGGTCGTGCAAATGCTCGCCGACGGCCGCGTCCACGTGCTGGAGAGCGGCAAGGTCGCAATTGATGCGCCCCGCGTCTAGCGGCGCACAGTACAATTTAGTTGAGTGGTCAGGGTGGTCATTGGCGCCAAGGCGCGCGTGGCCACCTTTTGTTTTGGGTAGTCATCGGGGACGTTCCTGAATGACTAGGTGAGAGAGGTGAGCGCATGGCGGATAACGAAGCGCTGTTTACGCCTGAGCTGGTGTTTTTTGATTGGGAGTGTGCGACGCCGGGTGAGGTGTTTGCGCAACTCGAGAGTGAGCTTGCTCCGCGCGGCTACATTGCCGACGGTTGGCTCGACGCCGTTCGCACGCGCGAGGATGCCTATCCCACGGGTCTTGCCATGCCGGCGGCAAACATTGCCATTCCGCATACCGATCCGGGGTTTGTGGCCAAGCCCTATATCGCGGTGGTGAAGCCCTCCGCGCCCGTGACATTTAACGCTATGGCTGGCATGGGCGCTCCGGTGCCGGCGCAGATCGTCATCAATCTGGGCATCGCCGAGCCGGGCGGCCAGGTCGAGGCTCTGCAGGCGCTCATGAACATCTTTATGGACGCCGATGCCGCAGCCGACGTGCTCGGCCAGACCACGCCGCAGGGCATGGTCGACGCCATCCGCCGCCACTTCTAAGGTGGGGCTGAGTCGGCACTTGGGGACTGTCCCTAACTGCCGGCTGCCAGAGCTGTCCCCTTTGCACCAAAATGGTGCAGATTAACCTGTCCCCAATGCACCAAGCGTGCCGCGGGGGCTGCGTTGTGACACAATGGCGTTTGTTCGATTCGTTATGCGAAAGGCCAACTATGGCAAACAAGAAAAAGAACCCTGCGCCCGAGCCGACGCCAGAGCAGCAGGCTCGCGCTGCCTCCAGCTCTCGCAAGAAGCAGCGCAAGACGTACGTGTCTAAGACCGTCAAGATCGTCCTGGTGGTCATCGGCGTGCTGGCGATGCTGCTTTCCGTCTCGGCGATGGCGTGCTCCGGCCTTATGTCGCAGGCCGAGGACACCTCGGGCTACAAGCTGACCGGCGGTGTTGCTGCAACTATCAACGGCACCAACCTCACCGAGGACACCGTGACCAAGCAGATCATGAGCATGCGCACGTCCTACGGCTATACCAAGGACAAGGATTGGGCGCAGTATCTGGTTGACAACGACCTCACTCCCAAGAAGTACCGCAAGCAACTTATCGACTCCTACACGCAGCAGATTCTGCTTCAACAGGCACAGAAGGAGAACGGCGTGACGGTGTCGGACGAGGAGGTCGAGAAGGCTTGGAAGGACGCGTGCAAGAGCGCGGGCGGTGCCAAGGCCTTTAAGAAGACCCTCAAAACCTACGGCTATACCGAGGACACCTACAAGGACTCGCTCAAGGAGAGTCTGGCGCAACAGAAACTCAAGGATGCCGTCGCGGCCACGAGCAAGCCCAAGGACAGCGAGATTGTCGATTACATCAACGAAAACCTGTCCAGCTACAACGACGCCCGCCGCTCGTCGAACATCCTGATCAAGGTTGATTCCGACGCTTCCGACGAGGACAAGGCTGCCGCCAAGGCCAAGGCGCAGGAGTGCCTGGACAAGATCAACTCCGGTGAGCTGAGCTTTGAGGACGCCGTTGAGCAGTACTCCGAGGACACCGGTTCCAAGGAGAAGAAGGGCGATGTGGGCTGGGATAAGCTCACCACCTTTGTCGACAGCTACCAGACGGCGCTCGAGGGGCTCAACAAGGGCGACGTGAGCGAAGTCATCGAGTCGACCTATGGCTACCACATCATCAAGTGCACCGACTACTTCCATGTCGATAATCAGGTTGATGACATCAACCAGGTGCCCAAGGCCATCAAGAAGTACGTCTCCAACGTGGTGAAGACGCAGGCGGCCAGTACCGCGTACAGTGAGTGGCTGGAGCAGTACAAGAAGGACGCCGACATCACCGTCAACCCCATGCCCAAGGACGTACCCTATAACGTGAGTCTGAAGGGCGTCACCAAGAGTTCGACCGACGATTCGTCGAAGACTGAGTAACCATGGGGCGGTGCTCGCGTGAGTGCCGCCCACGCTATTAGAGAGGATTTGCAGATGACCAACGAAGAGCTGCAGAAAGAAATGATCGCGGCCATGAAGGCCAAGGACAAGGTTCGCCTGTCCATCATTCGCCAGGTTAAGGCCGAGGTGAAGAATATCGAGGTCAACGAGCGCCGCGATGTGACCGAGGAAGACGTCAACAGCATGATCAAGCGTCTGATCAAGCAGACGAGCGAGACGCTGGAGATGTCCATCAAGGCCGGTACCGACCAGGACCGTACCGACAACCTGACCGAGCAGGTCAAGATTCTGGAGAGCCTGCTGCCCGCACAGGTTTCGGGCGAGGAGCTCGAGGCCCTGATCGAGCAGGTTATCGCCGAGCTGGGCGCCACGTCCAAGAAGCAGATGGGCCAGGTTATGGGTGCACTCGGCAAGGCCACCGGCGGCAACCTCGACAAGCCGGCAGCGGCAAAGATCGTCGGCGTCAAACTCGCGTAGGGGCCGAGCGGTACATAGTTGATGTTGAGGGGGCGTGGCCGTCATGGTCGCGCCCCTTTTTGCTGGGCTGGGCACTCATTGGGGACAGGCTTAAATGAGTGCCCAATGAGCAGGTACTCATTTAAGTCTGTCCCCAATGAGTGGGTGGAAGGTTGCGGGTTCTTTACGGGGATGTAGTGTGGGCTGCGGAAACGTGGTTCTTTCCGTACAATAGTTCAACTCGTGTAAACGCAGGGAAGGGACATTCATGGCAGACATGATCGAGATCAAGCGTCTCAACAAGTACTTTGGCGACCTGCATGTGCTCAAAGATATCAATCTCACCGTCAAGCGCGGCGAGAAGCTCGTAATGATCGGGCCTTCCGGTTCGGGTAAGTCGACGCTCATCCGTTGCGTCGATTATCTGGAGGAGCCCACGTCGGGCGAGGTCGTCATCGACGGTACGCCGCTCACCAAAAAGAATCACCTGGAGATGGCTCGCAAGTATAGTTCCATGGTGTTTCAGCAGTTCAACCTGTATCCCAACATGACGGTGCTGGGCAACCTGACGCTCGCACCCATCAAGCTGCAAAAGAAGAGCAAGGAGGAGGCGACCGAGATCGCCATCGCCGCGCTCAAGCGCGTCGGGATGGCGCATAAGGCCGGCGAGTACCCGCAGAATCTCTCGGGTGGTCAGCAGCAGCGCATCGCCATCGCCCGCGCCCTGTGCACCAAGCAGCCCATCATCCTGTTTGACGAGCCGACCTCGGCGCTCGACCCCGAGATGGTCCAGGAGGTTCTGGACGTTATGATTGAGCTTGCGCAGGAGGATATCACCATGATCTGCGTGACGCATGAGATGGGCTTTGCGCGCCAGGTGGCCGACCGCGTCATCTTTATGGAGGACGGCCGCATTCTGGAGGAGGGCACGCCCGAGCACTTTTTCGATAACCCCGAGAACCCGCGCTGCCGCGAGTTCCTGTCCAAGATTCTGCACTAGGCGCGGTGATGGACATGACGGATATGACGAGGGCGGCCGTGTCGCGCCGTCACTTTTTGCAGCTGGCTGGCGCCGGCATGCTCGCGCTGACGGGGACCGCGCTTACCGGTTGCGGCAACTCCGCCAGCGGCGAGGGCTCCGACAAGGGGTCCAAGCTTGCGGCCATCAAGTCGCGTGGCCATCTGAATGCCGGCGTTAAGAAGGACGTTCCCGGCTATGGCTATTACGACACCGCCAAGGGCCGCTTTGAGGGCATGGAAGTCGATTTGTGTTACCAGATCGCCGCTGCCGTCTTTGGCGTGAGCTACAAGGAGGCCCGCGCCCAGGAGCTTGTCGAGTTTACCGACGTAACGCCCAAGACGCGCGGCCCGCTGATCGATAACGGCCAACTCGACGTGGTCGCGGCGACCTACACCATCACCGACGAGCGCAAGAAGAGCTGGGATTTCTCGACGCCGTACCGCACCGACTACGTGGGACTCATGGTCAAGAAGCGTTCGGGCTTTACCTCGATTGAGGATTTGGATGGCAAGGTCATTGGCGTGAGCCAGGGCGCCACCACGCAGAGCCTGATCGAGCAGATGATCAAGGACAACGGCTTTAGCTGCAAGCCCGAGTTTAGGGCCTTTAGTGGCTACCCCATCATCAAGAGTTCGCTCGACGCCGGCAATATCGACGTCTTTGCCATGGACCGCTCCACGCTGGCCGGTTACATGAACGAGACCGTTGAGCTGTTGCAGCCCGAGGTCAAGTTTGGCGAGCAGGGCTACGGCGTGGCGACCAAGAAGGGCTGCGACCTTTCCGCCGTGGTCGATCAGGTGATTTGCGATCGCCTGGCCGATGGCTGGCTCGACCAAGAGGTTAAGACCTGGGGTCTTGTATAGGCGCATCGTCCAAGGAAGGAATCAAATGCTCGAAGGATTATTTGACGCCGACCGTTGGTCGACGACATTTCAAAACATGGGGCCCTTCTGGGAGGGCTTTGGCGTGACGCTGCAGGTGGTCGTTGCCGGTCTGCTGCTGTCGCTGGTGCTGGGCACGCTGCTGGGTGTGTTCTCTACCACCCGTTCGCGTGTACTGCGCGCCATAAGCCGCGTGTACGTGGAGTTTTACCAGAACACCCCGTTGCCCGTGCAGGTGCTCTTTATGTACATGGCCGGTCCGCAGTTTTTGCAGGCCATAACCGGTGCCGACCAGCCGGTGCGCATCGCGCCGTTCGTGCTGGGCTTCTTGGGTGTGGGCCTGTATCACGCGGCCTACATTTCGGAGGTCATCCGCACCGGTATCGAGGCGGTTCCGCGCGGTCAGATGGAGGCGGCCCAGAGCCAGGGCTTCACCCGTGCGCAGGCGTACTGGTACATCGTACTGCCCCAGACGTTCAAGATTATTCTGCCGCCGCTGTGTAATCAGGCACTCAACCTGGTCAAGAACACGTCGGTGCTGGCGCTCGTGGCTGGCGGCGACCTTATGTACCGTTCCGACAACTTTGTGAGTCTGTACGGTTACCTGCAGGGATACATCGTCTGCTGCCTTATGTACTTCATCATCTGCTTTCCGCTCGCCATGCTGGTGCAGTGGCTCGAGCGCCGCTCCAAGGAGCGTCCGCGCGGCGTGAGCCTGGCCGGGCTGGGGCTCGACAATGTAGAGGAGGCCTAGCGCATGGAAATTTTCAACGCGACCAACCTGCTCTACATTTGGGGCGGCTTTGTTAAGACAATCGAGATCTCGGCGCTGTCGATCTTTTTCTCGCTCATCTTTGGCACGGTGCTGGCGCTCGTTAAGAGCTATGCGCCCCGCCCGTTCCGTATTTTGGTGAGCGCCTATATCGAGCTGTTCCGCTGTACGCCGAACCTACTGTGGATCCTGTTTATCTACTTTACGGTGCAGGGTTTGGACATTGTGATTTCGACCATCGCCTTTACGCTGTTTACCAGCGCCGTTATGGCCGAGATTGTGCGCGGCGGTCTCAACTCGATTCCGCGCGGCCAGTTTGAGGCAGCGCAGAGCCAGGGCTTTGGCTTCTTTGCCACCATGCGCTACATCATTCTGCCGCAGACGTTTAAGACGATCATTCCGGCGCTGTTTAGCCAGTGCACGACCGTCATCAAGGACAGCTCGTATCTTTCGGGCATTAACGTGGCCGAGCTCATGTACACGGCAAATGTCGTGATGGCCCACGCGATTGACTTGTCGCAGGTGCTTATGCTCTACGGCCTGGTGTTTGCGATGTACTTTGTGCTCAACTTTGGTATCTCGCTGCTGGTGAGGGCATATCAACGTCGCATCGTGGCCGCATAGCCTGGCTTTCCCTGGTACGCTATCGTGAGAAAAGGCGATAGACAGCCTTTTTCTCATCTGTTAGAAAGGAATCGCGATGAGCGATCTGGAGAACAAGAAGAGTCCTGTGGTCATTACCATCGCGCGCGACTTTGGTGCCGAGGGCCACGAGATTGGCCGTATCCTCGCCAATGAGCTGGGGATTCCGCTGTACGATAACGAGCTGCTGGTGCGCGCGTCGCTGCGTACAGGTGAGTCGCTCGATAAGATGGCCGCCTATGACGAGCGCCTGGCTGTGGAGAACATGGCGTTTCTGCCCGACCGCTACGATGCGCGTTCGTACTCGGACAAGTTGTTCCAAAAGATGAGCCAGGTGATTTTGGACTTGGGCGAGACCGAGAGCTGCATTATCGAAGGCCGTCTGTCCGACTACCTGCTGCGTAACAACCCCAATCACATTGCCGTATTGGTGACCGCTCCCTTTGAGGACCGCGTCGAGATCGTACGCAAGAAGCGTGGCCTCAACAAAAAGAAGGGCGCCAAGCTGGTCAAACAGCAGCAGAAGGCGCGCGAGGCGTTCTATAAGCGCTACAGCGCCGGCAAGTGGAAGATGACGAGCGGCAAGGACATCGTCGTCAACCGCGCCAAGCTGGGCCGCGAGGGTTGCAAAGACGTTATTGCCGCCGCCTACCGCTACAAGGTGGCGCAGCTCGAAGACTAACCGACTAAAACCACCACGAAGGCGCCGCCCCTTTATGGTGGTCGGGCGGCCAACATAAAAAAAGTCCCTGCCGGGCGTGTGCTCGACGGGGACTTTGCCGTTTGATGGCTAACGCTGTAGGTGATTACTCGCCCAGCAGGCTCTTGGTGATGGAAGCGGCGGCCTTCTTGCCGGCGCCCATCGCCAGAATGACCGTAGCGGCACCGGTGACGATGTCGCCGCCGGCCCAGATGCGGGGATCGGTGGTCTGGCCGGTCTCCTCGTCGGCGATGATGTAGCCCCACTTGTTGAGCTCCATCTTGCCGCCGATCTTCTTTGCGAAGGGGTTGGCGTTGGTACCGATAGCCGAGATTGCGACGTCGCAGGGAATCTCCTCGATGGCGCCGGACTCGTCGGGCTCGCCGAGCTCCATCTTCTGGACCTTGACGGCGCACACGGAGCCGTCCTCGCCAGCGACAAACTCGAGCGGGGAAACGAGCGGCAGAACCTCGATGCCCTCGGCCTTGGCATGGTGCAGCTCGGCGCGACGGCAGGGCATCTCGTCCTCGGTACGACGATAGGCGATGATGGCGTGCTCGGCGCCCAGGCGCTTGGCGGTACGGACGGCGTCCATAGCCACGTTGCCGCCACCAAAGACGACGACGTTCTTGCCGTGCTTGGTGGGGGTGTCGTACTCGGGGAACTTGTTGGCCTTCATCAGGTTCACGCGGGTGAGGTACTCGTTTGCGAAGAAGACGTTGGGCAGGTTCTCGCCGGGGACGTTGAGGAACTTGGGCAGGCCAGCGCCGGTCGCCACGTAGATGGCGTCGAAGCCCTGCTCGAACAGCTCCTCGGCCGTGGCCATGTTGCCCACGACGGAGTTGTACTCAAACTTGACGCCCATGTCCTCCAGGCCGTCAATCTCGCGCTTGACGACCGCCTTGGGCAGACGGAACTCGGGGATGCCGTAGACCAGCACGCCGCCGCCGGTGAAGAAGGCCTCGAAGACGGTAACGTCAAAGCCGTTACGGGCGAGCTCGCCGGCGCAGGTGATGCCGGACGGGCCGGAGCCGACGACGGCGACCTTCTTGCCGTTCTTGGGGGCCATCTTGGGCGTGGAGGCGAGCTCGGGGCGATCACCCAGGAAGCGCTCGAGCTGGCCGATGGCCACGGGCTCGGACTTTTTACCACGGATGCACTTGCCCTCGCACTGGTTCTCCTGCGGGCAGACACGGCCGCAGATGGCGGGAAGCATGGAGTCCTCGCGGATGGTATCGAGAGCGCCGCCGAAGTCCTTCGCGCGGATCTGCTCGATAAAGCGGGGGATGTTGATGTTGACGGGGCAGCCCTCAACACAGAACGGCTTCTTGCAGTTGAGGCAGCGCTCGGCCTCGGCCAGCGCCATCTCCTCGGTGAAGCCCTTGTCGACGGGGCGGAAGTCGCAGGCGCGCTCGGCAGCCGGCTCCTCGTTATCGGGGGTGCGGGGCGACTTCATATCGGCAACGAAACGACCGTTAACTAGTGGCATGCGCAGCTCTTTTCCTCATAGGCCTTGAGGGACTCGCCCTCTTCGGAACGGTAAGCGGCCTGGCGGGCACGAAGGTCATCCCAGTCGACCAGGGTGGCATCGAAGTCGGGGCCGTCGACGCAAGCGAACTTGGTCACGCCGCCCACCTCGACGCGGCAGCAGCCGCACATACCGGTGCCGTCAACCATGATGGGGTTGAGGGACGCGGTGATGGGGGTGTCGTATTTCTGGGCGGTGAGGGTCGAGAACTTCATCATCGGAACGGGGCCGACGCAGAAGACCTGGCTCACGGCCTTGTCCTGCAGCAGGCGCTCCAACGGAGCGGTGACAACGCCCTGCTCGCCGTAGGAGCCGTCGTCAGTGGTGATGTGGATGTGGTCCTCGTCGAGGAGCTCGCGGAACTGGTCCTCCATGAGCAGGAGGTCCTTGGTGCGGGCGCCCATGATGGCGTGAACTTCGTGACCGGTCTCGACCAGGTGCTTGGCGACCGGGAAGGCAATTGCCAGGCCGACGCCGCCGCCAATGACGGCGCAGGGGCCCTCGGCCATCTCGGTGGGAACGCCCAGCGGGCCCACGACGTCGCGCAGCGACTCGCCGGCCTCGTAGGTGGAAAGCATCTCGGTGGTCTTGCCGATCACCATGAAGATGAACTCGACCCAGCCCTCGTCACCGTTCCAGCCGGCCAGGGTAAACGGGACGCGTTCGCCCGTCTCGTTGGCGCGGACCATGAGGAACTGTCCAGCGTGCGCATGCTTGGCGATTGCGGGCGCCTCGATGCGGAACTTGAACACCTTCTCCGAGAACTGCGTCTTCTCCAGGATCTTATACATAGAACCCCTCTCTTGTTAGGGCCGCCGAACCGTGCCTCCACGGAAATGGACGGTAGCCCGAATAAAACCGTACGTGCACAGGCGTTGTGCAGACATACGGTGCAAATTATACCCTCATGGACATGTCACTTACGTGTGTCTTCGGCGGTTGGGAGCAGGGTTTATCCACTTTGGCCTACCAAAGGGGGAGAGGTTTATTTTGGCAGGTTTTATCGGGTAAAACGGCAAAGGGGCCAGCCTCGGGTTGCAATGAGGTCGGCCCCCTTTGGGGTGCTATGTGTGTATGGCGGTGCGCGGTTTATTGCGATGCGGCCGCTGCGGCGTTTCCGCAGTTAAAACCTGCCAAAATAAACCTATCCCTAAATGATAGGTTTTAGTGCTTGCCGTTGGCGGAGGCGGCGCCGTTGACGTGGTCGCGGGCATAGATCACGCCGTGCACGATTGCCAGACCGGCGGCATCTGCGGCGCGGGCGCAGGTGTCCTGGAAATCCTCGGCCTCGCGGGCGCGCAGCTGCTTAAGCACGTAGTCGGCGACGGCCATCTTGCCGGGAGGGTTGCCGATGCCGGTGCGGATGCGGCTGAAGTCGCGGCTGCCCATCTTGTCGATGATGGAGCGCAGGCCGTTGTGACCGGCGTGGCCACCGCCCACCTTAACACGTACGTCGCCGGCGGGAATGTCGAGCTCGTCGTGGATTACGAGCAGCTCCTCGGCCTTGATCTTGTACTCGCGGCAGAGCTTGGAGATGGGGCCACCCGAGGTATTCATATACGACTGCGGCTTGACCAGTACAATCTGGCGCTTACCGCCCTCTTCCTCGGGATCGTTGATGTTGATGAGCGCGACCTCGGCGCCGGCCTGGTTTTTCCAGTACGTGACGCCGGCCTGACGGGCCAACTCGTCGATCGCTTTGAAGCCAGCGTTGTGGCGGGGGTCGGGGTACTCATCGCCCGGGGTGCGTATCGGCAT
>URVK01000031.1 GCA_900551305.1 uncultured Collinsella sp. | reverse complement strand
CGTGGAGAAATGCGTATGCTCTGGTTGCCGCTATGGCTCCATCAGAAACGGCGGTCACAACCTGACGTAAAAGCTTGGAACGGATGTCGCCAGCGGCAAATAGACCTGGCGTGCGGGTCGCCATGGATTCATCAGTCAGAATGCCGCCATCAGGCGCCAGATCGACTAGATGCTCAACAAGCTCGGTATGGGGTTGCGTCCCGGTAAAGACAAAGATACCAAACGAGCCGGGCTCAAATGAATCGGTATGAGTCTCACCGGATGCATTGTCCTTAAAGGTAATCGTCGTTGGCATGGCTTCGCCCGAGAGCTCCACAATACTAGTTTGGTACCTAACTGAAATATTATCTTTTGCAAGAACTTTTTGAACCACACCATCGGGGGCACGGAACTGATCGCGGCGCAAAACGATGGTCACGCTGCTGGCGATTTCTGACAAGAACAGAGCTTCCTCGCATGCCGAATTGCCACCACCGATTACAAAGACCTGTTTGCCACGGAAGAACATGCCGTCACACGTCGCGCAATACGAAACGCCACGACCGCGATACGTATCCTCGCCAGCGAAACCTGCCGGACGCGGCGTGGCACCCATGCAAGCGATAACACTCCTAGCCGTCGTATCACCAACATCGTGATGAACGGTAAACAATTTGGAGCCGGCATCGTAATCGACACCCGTCACCATGCTCCATTCAACCTGAGCCCCTAGGCCTTCTGCATGTTGTTGGAATCGCTCACCGAGTACAGCGCCGCTCAGTAGCGGAATGCCCGGATAGTTCTCGACCTCATTGGTTGTGGCGATCTGTCCTCCCGACATGCCCTGCTCAATCACGGTCGTCGTTAGGTTGGCGCGCGCCGCGTAAATGGCTGCAGCATAGCCCGCAGGGCCGCCGCCGATAATAGCAACATCGATCGGCTGATGGGTAGTCATGAAGAGACCTCCTGTCGAAAGATTGGCGTTCTTTGCGCTCATACCCAAATTTACGTGAACATGGCACTCATGCACTACAATGTTAAATCGCGTAACAAAGCTGAAGGGGAGTTATCGATGGATCAAACGCAGACGGGCAATAGCGCTCCCCTGCCCATGCAAGCCACTCCCCAACCGGAGCAAATGACCGTTTCACCTGCACAAAAATCCCTGGTAACCATTGTGCACGCATCGGTTGGATCGGGCCACAAAGCCGCCGCCAACGCGATTGCACAAGCATTTGACCTTATCCGCGGCACCAAGGGAATCCCTGAGGATGTTGAAATTGAAGTGCTCGATATCCTTGATTTTGGACGTATTAAATTCGACGGCAATAAGACCGCGGCTTCTTTTACGGGAGCCACACGCCCCATTTACGACCTGACCTGGCGATATACGCTTACGGGACATCTTCTCTGGGGTGGCGGCACAGCATGGTCGCGAATTATGTTCCCCGCCTTCAACGAATATATTCGTTGCCGCAGGCCTATAGCCGTGGTCGCAACGCACATCACAGCAGCCAATGTTGCCGTGGGCGCCCGCGTCATCACGGGTATCGATTATCCGGTCATCTGCGTACCAACAGACTATGAAGTAGAAGGCTTTTGGCCCCACAAGGACACTGACCTGTTCTGCGTGGCCAACGAGTTTATGGCCGAAACGCTGCGCCCGCGCAAGGTTCCCGAGTCAAAGATCCGCATAACGGGCATCCCCATTCGAGCCGGTTTCGATACTGATTACAAACGCGAAGATGAGCTCAGCAAGTTCAATCTCCCCATAGACAAAACCGTCGTATTGGTGATGGCCGGCGCCAGTTTACCCCAACCATACGTGCGTTTCCGAGCAGCGATGGACCACACGCTCCCCTTCTTACGCAGCTTTGAGGACATGCATTTTGTCTTTTTGCCGGGCAAGGATGAGGAATACGCCACCCGCCTCAAGACGCTCTTCGACGCCATGAAACTCGACAACGTCACGGTTCTGGACTACGTGGACGACATGGCGGCCCTCATGCACGGCTGCGACCTCGCAATCCTCAAATCGGGCGGACTCACCGTCACCGAATGCCTGTGCGCGCATCTGCCGATGATCCTGCTGGGCAAATCATATGGCCAGGAAAAGGCCAACACAACGATGCTCACCGGCATGGGCGCCAGCATGCATGTCACCACCGCACGAGAACTCATCGTGACGTTGCGCCATCTCCACGATCATCCGGAGTCGCTCAAGGCACTGCTCATCAATGGCGAAGTGCTGCGCCGTCCCCACGCAGCCGAAGACATAGCCATCGCAACCATGGAGCTCGTAGGCAAACCCCAAAAGCGCAAACGAGCCTTCTGCCGCTTCTACTGGGGCGAAAAACCCGCGCATATCCGCTAGCATTGGACTGTCCGCTTACCTGTGGGAGACCCCTATATATCATCCCATGCTCAAACATTCTCGCTGCGCTGCGAAACTGCGCGTGGGACGATATATAGGGGCCTCCCACAGGTAAGCTGCGTTAACGTACTAGCAGATATACCAGATCCCCCACCACTAGAACCTGCAAAGGCGAAACCGGAAAATAAATATACAGCAAGCCGATGCGACAAAGGATCCAACCCTTTGTCGCATCGGCTTATCAGAAAGAATGATTATTATTTTCAAGCGAGTAGCCGCCCGCCCGGGGCTTACCTATATCGTTCCACGCGCAGTTTCGCAGCGAGCGAAGCGACGCGAGAATGTTTGAGCATGGAATGATATAGGTAAGCCCCGGGCGGGAGGGATACGAGCGCCCTAGGCGACGCCGCTGGAGCCGAAGCCTCCGTTGCCTCGGTCGGTTTTGTCTAGCTCGTCTACCTCTATGAGATTGACCGTGGGGACTTCTTGGATGACGAGTTGGGCTATGCGGTCGCCTTTGTTGATTTGGATGTTGTTGGTGGGATCCAGGTTGATGAGGATAACCTTGAGTTCTCCTCGGTAGTGGGCGTCGATGAGGCCTGGCGTGTTGACTATAGACAGGCCCTCGGCTCCAGCAAGGCCGCTGCGGGGCTGGACGAAGCCGGCGTAGCCATCGGGCAGGGCGATGGCCAGCCCGGTAGAGACCAGACGGCGTTCGAAGGGCTTCAGGACGCAGTCCTCGTTGGAGCGCAGATCCAAGCCGGCATCGGTGGGATAGGCGTATTTGGGAAGCTCGACGGTGGGGTCGAGACGCATTATGTTGACGGTAATGTTGGACATGGAATCACCTTAGCTTGTCGAGCTCTTGCAGAAACTCATCGACGTCTTTGAAATCGCGGTAGACCGAGGCAAAGCGGATGTACGCCACCTTGTCGATCTTGGCCAAGCGCTTGAGCACCATGTCACCCAACTCATGGGACGTGACGGCCGTCAGCGTACGAGAACGCAGCTCGACCTCGATATCGTCGATAATCTCATTGAGCTTCTTAGTGTCGATATCACGCTTGATGGTGGCGCGCATCAAGCCGACGAGCAGCTTATTGCGATCGAACCGCTGCTTGGTTCCGTCCGACTTAATGACCTCAATTGGGTCCTCGCATCGCTCGAACGTTGTAAAGCGGTAGTTACACGAGCAACATTCGCGACGGCGCTTAATGGTGTTATTTGACTCCTGCATACGGGAATCAACGACACGGGTATGTGCCTTGCCGCATTTGGGACAGCGCATGGTACCTCCTCTTAAACGATAACAAGGGTACCATGCGCAGCGCGATAATGATTACGAACGAGCAGGAACCTTAAGATGCGCACCGGCGGCGAGCGAACCATGCTCCAGATGATTGACGTTACGGATCATGTCGGAAGTCTCTTGCGTGGAAAGGCCTTCGATTGGATATTCCTCGGCAAGCGACCAAAGAGAATCACCAGGCTGAACGCGAATGGTCTCGTAGGTAACGTTGGAAACGGACTCGGCATACGCGGCGTGACGAGCGCTAAAGACCGACGTAGCGAGGACAAAGAAGAGCGTAAGCGCAACGGCAACGGCGACAATCGTCGGAACCTTCAGGGCAACGCGGGCCGGCACGACTGCAGCCTGCTGATTGCGAGCAGGCTTTACGGTCAAAGGCTGAAAGCCGGAGCGGCCACCCTGAACAACCGTAAAAGTGGGTTCAGCAGGCGTCTCGAGCTTAAGGGCGAGGTTTCCCTGGACCATATTCGTTGCGTTCATCATGTTCTCCTCTCGCGTGTTTTGCTGAGAACAGTTTTATCAAGCCGCGCGGACAAAAATATCTGGCGCGAGAACGAATGTTCGGTTATTATTATCTTCGAACAGTTGTTCCTGTCAAGCAAAATTCGAACATTTGTTTGACATGGGTAGAGAGGATGCCCTGATGGCTCGCAAAATTACCAAGCGTCAGCAGCAAATTTACGACTTCATCAAGGAATATCAGCAGGAGAAGGGTTATCCGCCCAGCGTGCGCGAGATGGCTTCTGCCGTGGGCCTTTCCTCCCCCAGCACCGTGCACGCCCATCTATCTGCCCTGGAGGCGCGCGGGCTACTCAAGCGCGATGCCACCAAACCGCGCGCCCTGGAACTCTTTAACGAGGACGGTTCCTCTGTCTCAATTTCTAAATCTGACGAGCCCACCGCACCTCGCGGAACGGTCTCGCTACCGCTCGTTGGTCGCGTCGCGGCCGGGATTCCCATTTTGGCCGAGCAGAATATCGAAGACACTTTTACTATCCCGACCGAAATCGCCACTGATCAGGGTTCCTTTATCCTTGAGGTGCATGGGAGTTCAATGATCAATGTCGGCATCTTCAATGGCGATTACATCATCGTCCGTGAACAAAAGAGTGCCATGAACGGCGAAATTGTCGTGGCCATGATTGATGGTTCAGCGACCGTCAAGACGTTCTATAAGGAGCAGGGGCGCGTACGCCTGCAGCCTGAGAATGACACCATGGAGCCTATCTATGCAACGAATCCCGTTATATTGGGCAAAGTCGTCGGCTTGATGCGCCGGTTCTCGTAATGCAAAAACGCATTACCATCTTTGATACCGTCCGCGGGTTTACGATGATTTCAATGGCAGGTTTTCACGCTTGCTACGATCTCGCCTACCTGTACGGTTGGGATATGCCCTGATTTACCCAGACTGTCTTTCAAGACATCTGGCGCGCCAGCATCAGCTGGGTATTTTTGTTTATCGCGGGTTGGATGTGCACGCTCTCACGCAACAATGCTAAACGAGCGGCCAAGTACGCTGCCGCCGCTTTGGTCGTATGGATTGCAACGACACTTGTCTCAGTCGATGACTCAGTGAACTTTGGCATCATTTTCTGCATGGCGGCGTGCACCGCCATTATTGCGTTCGCGCGCCCGGCTCTCGATAGGGTGCCGACAGTATGGGGTATAGCGATTTGCCTGATACTCTTTGCCTGTACCTGGAGCATTCCTAAAGCAGCCTACCCTATCCCCTATCTAGCTTGGCTGGGGTTCCCATGTCCAGACTTTGTCTCCGGTGATTACTATCCACTCATCCCATTCTTTTTTATGTACCTCACAGGCTTCTTTGCCGCCCATGCGGCACGGAAATCAAGCCGCGAGGCGCCAGCATGGGCCTATGAGAATCCCATCCCGGCGCTCGCCAGCCTTGGACGTCATGCACTCCCCTTTTATCTGCTGCATCAGCCCATCATACTGGGCATTTTGGAGCTCGCCTACTCAGTGCGATAACGCTCGAGCCGCGGTGCAATACGAGCCGGCAGTTTCGCCACAATACGAACGCCATCCTCAAGATATTCCTCGTGCAAAAGGGTTCCCTGCTCATGCACCAGCGTGATGAGGGCGCCCTCGCGATACGGGATATCAGCAGAGAGCAACACATCGGTAGCAGCCGCCTCACGAGCAATACGGTCGACGAGATCGTCGAGTCCCTCGCCCGTCTGGGCCGAGAACAGCACGGCCTCGGGATAGCGACGCCGGAAGCTCAGTCGATCAACGCTATCGAGAAGATCGATTTTATTGAATACGGTCAGCGTTAAACGCTCTCCAGCGCCGATCTCATCAAGCACGCGGTCGACAGCCTCCAGCTGTCGCTCATAGTCCTCGTCAGACGCATCTACGACTTTGAGAATTAGATCGGCACCCAACACCTCGGACAGCGTCGATTTAAAGGCATCGACCAAACCATGCGGCAGCTTTTGAATAAAGCCGACGGTGTCGGTGATCGTCATGCCGCGACCGCCGGGCAGGCGATACGAACGCGTCGTCGGGTCGAGCGTAGCAAACAGCTTGTCCTGCGAAAGTACCGTAGAGCCGGTCAGACGATTGAGCAACGTCGATTTACCGGCATTGGTATAACCGGCTAACGCAACGCGAAACGCCGGTGACTCAATGCGACTCTTGGACTGGACATCGCGACGCTGTTCAACCTGCTTGAGCTCACGACGAAGCGCGGCAATCTTGTTGCGAATCAAGCGACGGTCGACCTCGAGCTGACTTTCACCCTGTCCAAAGCGTGAGCCGATGCCACCGCGCGTCTGCTCCTTGGCAAGATGGCTCCACATGCCACGCAGGCGAGGTAACAGATATTGAAGCTGTGCCAGCTGTACCTGCAGGCGTCCCTCACGCGTCTGAGCATGCAGGCCAAAGATATCAAGGATCAGTGCCGTACGATCGATAATCTTTACCGGCTCGCCCACGGCTTTCTCCAAATAGGATTGCTGCGAGGGCGTCAGGTCGTCGTCAAAAATAACGACATCGGCATCCATGCGATGCACCAGGCCGCACAGCTCTTCAACCTTACCGGAACCGATAAACGATTTAGGATACGGCTTTACCAAACGCTGAGACAAGCGAGCCACGCACTGGGCACCAGCTGTATGGGCAAGGCGCTCCAGTTCATCGAGCGATCGATCGAGTGGCCATGCATTGTCGCGCCACTCAACACCAACTAATATGGCACGCTCGGGCTCGGGTGCCGTGGGAACAAGGGGGAAACGGGCCATTAGGCAGCCTCAATACGATGCAGGATGTCCTCAACGACCTCATTGATCGTAAACTCGTCCATATCGAACCACACGATACGGTCATCGCGTTTAAACCACGAAAGCTGACGCTTGGCATAGCGACGCGAACGCACCTTGATGAGTTCGCGAGCCTCATCCATAGAAATCACGCCGTTAAAGGCATCGATAATCTCTTTATAGCCAATCGCCTGCATCGAAGTCAGGGCATCTGCCAGCCCCTGGTCCATAAGACCGCGAACCTCATCGACAAGGCCCTGCTCAAACATCAGGTCGACGCGCAGGTTAATGCGCTCGTAGAGCATCTCGCGATTACGCGTCAGACCAAACCACAGAGCGTGATAATGCTCGCGCGGAACACTAAACTGCGACTTTTGCTGCGCGTAGGACACTCCATCATCGTGCATTTCGAGAGCGCGAATCACGCGGCGAACATTATGGGGGTGGATGACCGCAGCGGACTCGGGGTCGCGCTCGGCAAGCAGGGCATGCAGTCCCTCCTCGCCAATACGCTCGGCAAGCTCCTGATAGCCCGCACGGCGATCATCCTCAAGTTCACCCGAGGGAAAGTCCATCTCATCGAGGGCGGCCTTGAGATACAGCCCCGTACCCCCGCAAAACACCGGCAGGCGGCCCTCGCCAAGCAAGCGCTCAACATGCGCGCGAGCGTCAGCCTGATAAAGCGCAGCAGAATATGCCACACCCGGCTCTACAATGTCGACGAGACGCAGCGGCGCCGTACACTCATCGGGCGCCATCTTTGCGGTACCGATATCCATGCCGCGATAGATTTGCATCGCATCGCACGACAGCACTTCGGACGAAAGACGAGCTGCCAAACGATCGGCAACATCGCTCTTACCAACCGCCGTCGGACCGACGATCGCAACGGCGGAAAGACCTGCCCCAGGAGCAACCATTAGCGCGGCTCGCCCACAACGGAGCCAGACAAATACCAGGTCTTGGCAACGTCAACGTCAACATCAACGATCTTGCCAACAAGCTGGTCGATGCTGTAACCCTCTGGGATAGGCGCATGCACGGTCTGATCCTTGGGACTCTTGCCCAGTAGCACCGCGTCATTCTTTTTGCTCGTTCCCTCAATGAGCGCCGGCACCACAGTATGAAGCTCACCCTGGTTATACTCGTGTGCAGTGGTCTCGATAACCTTAACCAGGCGGTTGAAACGCTCGAGAATAACCTCATGCGGCGTAGGATCATCAATCTCGGCGGCCGGGGTACCGGCGCGCTTGGAATAGATGAAGGTATAGGCCTGAGCATAGCGGACCGTCTCGGCAAGTGAGAGCGTCTGCTCAAAGTCTTCTTCAGTCTCGCCCGGGAAGCCAACGATAATGTCGGTCGAGAGCGCGATGTCGGGCATGCGGTTGCGAATGCGATCGACCAGGCCCAGATAGTCCTCGCGTGTATAACGGCGATTCATCTCTTTGAGGATCCGCGTCGAACCTGACTGGACGGCCAGGTGCAGCTGCGGCATAACGGCAGGCGTCTCGGCCATGGCGTCGATGGTCTCGGGCAGCAGGTCCTTGGGATGCGAAGACGTAAAGAAGATGCGCTCCACGCCCGTATCGCCCACGGCGCGCAGCAAGTCGGCAAAGCGCGGCTTACCAAACAAATCGCGGCCATATGAGTTAACGTTTTGGCCCAGCAGCGTAATCTCACGCACGCCCTGGCGCACCAGACCAGTCACCTCGTCGACAATCTCCTCGAAGGGGCGGCTCTTTTCGCGACCGCGCACGTACGGCACGATGCAATAGGTGCAGAAATTATTGCAGCCTGTCATGATGGGCACCCAGGCGTGATACTGGGTCTCGCGATGCCACGGCATGCTCATGGCATCCGTATCCTCATGCTCGTTGGTGCGGATATGACGCTTACCATCAAAGAACGCCTCGGCAATGAGCTCGGCCACATGTGCGATAGAATGCGTGCCGAAAATGACATTGACGTTATCGACGTTGGTGAGCAGGCCCTCGCCATCACGCTGCGCGATGCAGCCGCCCACGGCAACCACACGCTTGCCCGAAGGCGAAGGCGGCAGGCTTTTGCAGGAATTGCACTGACCGTACAGGCGAGTGTCGGCGGCCTCACGCACACAGCATGTCATGAAGACAACGATATCGGCATGCTCGGGATCGAGCGCCATGAGACAACCATACGAATCGAGCAGACCGCTCACGCGCTCGGAATCGTGCTGATTCATCTGGCAGCCAAAGGTGCGGATAAAGTAGGTTTTACCGGCAAGAATATCGCGTACGGAACGCTGGTCCATGTGCATAAGTCCTAACGATGGAAGGGAGGCGAATCGAGGCAAGCATAAGCTATGCCACAGGCTTAACATCATCCATGACGACGTTATCCATAGTAGCTCGATTGATCTGGTGAACGTAGATAGAAAGGCGGATGGCCGTGCGCGACTCCCCGTTAATGAGGATGTCGGAGAACACAGGCGCGCAGGAAATATCAAAACCGGTTGGAATCAAAAAACCGCGCGCGATAGCCACGGCCTTAATGGCCTGGTTGACAGCACCGGCACCGACACACTGGATGTTGACGGGTACACCATCCTTGACCATGCCGGCGATGGCGCCGGCAACGGACGCGGGCGATGATTTGCTTGATACCTTCAGGCAATCCATGAAGAAACTCCTGCGTTTAAAAGTACGTTTTAACTGCAATAACTTTATCTTACCGAGTGGACTCGGTAAAGGCACTATTCCTCTTTGGCAAGATCGAAGGTCACAGTGATTCGATCACGCGAAACGCGAATCTTTGGGTCGCCGCAAAGGTTGAGATAGTACCGGGCGGCAAGGTCATTAAAGTCACGCTCCACAGCACGCGAAAACTGTGCCATGTCATCCTTGGCAATACGTAGCCCGCGACGATCCTTCGCAAGATCGACAGGAGCCGGCGCATGCGAGGACGAATCACGCTCGCGCAGCAGACGCGCGGTCACACCGCGAACGGGCTTAATCTGCCCTGCCAAAATGCGATGAGCCGTGCGCTCGGACATCTCAAGACCCAAACCCGAACAGATACGGATAAAGTCCTCGGCATCAGAGGCAAGGCCTAAACGATCGACAACCGGAAGCTCGCTCTCGTCATCAATAAACAGGAGACGAGACGTATCGAGCCGACTTGTCGCCTGAGCATAAAGGGTCGCGGCAATCTCAGACGGAGAACCAAGATAGACATCGCAACCACGCAGCTCCTCGAGCGCAAACTCACAGGCAGCGCGAATAATATTATGCGGGCCGCGAGCACAGACATAACGTCCGTCCTCATCCTTGACGGCCTGGGGCCAGCTGGACTGATCGGCACGCTCGCTGAGGCGGTCGGCTGCAACGCTCACCTTAAAGGCTGAACCAAGATCGACGCCGGACGTGACCACACGGGCCTCGTCGGTGTTCTGCTTGATCGAAAACAATGCCATGCCACGACCGTGAACGCCCCAACGGTCCATCTTCATGCTCTCGAGCTTTGAGGTAACGCGAGCATCGAAGATTCGCTCTTGCATATCCTGCGGAACACCCGAGCCGTTATCCAGAAAGACAAGCGTGCGGACGCCATCTTCCTTGGTCGTGGCGAGATAGACCTTGTCGGCGCCGGCATCGCGAGCATTACGGAGCATTTCGATGACGATATCCTCGACATGCTGAATGTCGTGCTTTGCCTGGCGCCGCTCGGCCTCCGAAACGCGGAGGCGGACATACCCCTCGCCAAGGTTCTCCTCGACGCGAAGGTTGCCCTCCCCCGACATCGACGCGATAAATGAGATGAGCTCGTTCGCGTCGCTCATGTTATTTAGCGATATCGACAGCGCGGCTCTCGCGAATCACGACGACGCGCACCTGACCGGGATACTCCATCTCTTCCTCGATCTGATGGGCGATATCGTGAGCCAGGACCGTGGACTGGGCATCGGAGATCTTGTCCGGCTGAACCATGACGTGGACCTCGCGACCAGCCTGCATGGCATAGGTACGCTCGACGCCTTCATGGGAGTTGGCGATCTCCTCGAGCTTCTCGAGACGCTTGATGTAGTTCTCGGCAGACTCGCGACGGGCACCGGGGCGAGAAGCAGAGACAGCATCAGCGGCCTGTACCAGGACATCGAGCACCGTGTTAGGGTCGACATCGGCATGGTGAGCCTCGATAGCATGAACGATAACGGGCTTCTCGCCATAACGGCGGGCAAGCTCGGCGCCGATGACGGCATGCGGGCCCTCGACGTCGTGGTCGATTGCCTTGCCCAGGTCGTGCAGCAGGCCGGCGCGCTTGGCGGTCACAACGTCCAGGCCAAGCT
>URVK01000030.1 GCA_900551305.1 uncultured Collinsella sp. | reverse complement strand
GCGCCGTGGCAGCTCGAGCACGGCTCCTCGCGAATGTACTTCTCCAGGCGCGCCTTGGTGTTCTCGTTCGTCGTCTCGGTATAGCGTTCGTACAGGATGTTGCGAACGCCCGAAAACTTGGTATCCCACTGGCTGCGACGTCCGTCGAGCTTTTGGTAGTCGACCGAGATCTTCGTATCGCCCAGGCCATCCAAGAATGCACGACGCACGCGAGGGGGCAAGTCCTCCCACGGCGTATCGGTGCTCACCTTAAAGTGTTTGCAGACCGCAGCAAAAATCTGCGGATAGTAGTTCGAGTTGCCAAACAGGCTACCAAAGACTCCGTCGGCAATGGACTTCGAGGGGTCCTCGATCAACGCCTCGGCATCAACGGTTTTCTTAAAGCCCAGGCCGTCGCACTCAGGACATGCGCCATAGGGAGCGTTGAACGAAAAATCACGCGGCTGAAGATCGTCAATGGAGTGACCATGCTCCGGGCACGCCAAGGCCAACGAATACTCCAGCAGCTCGCCCTCGGTCCCCTCGGGAGCATCACGATCGGGCAGCATGTACACGTTTACATTGCCGTGAGCCAGCGCGGTCGCCTGCTCAACAGACTCGGCGATACGGCCCAGAGAGTTCTCACGGATCACGATGCGATCGACTACGACCTCGATATCGTGCTTGAACTTCTTGTCCAGATCGATCGGATCGTCGAGCGAACGCACTTCACCGTCGACACGCACGCGGCTAAAGCCCTCGGCGCGAAGGTCCTCAAACAGTTTGGTGTACTCGCCTTTTCGCCCGCGCACCACCGGTGCCAGCACAAACGAACTCTCTGGCCCCCCCGCCGCCAAGACCTTGTCGGCAACCTGGTCGGTCGTCTGACGCTCAATGACGCGGCCGCATTCGGGACAGTGCGGGGTGCCCACACGGGCGAACAGCAGGCGCAGATAGTCATAAATCTCGGTTACGGTGCCAACCGTCGAGCGAGGGTTTTTAGACGTCGTCTTTTGGTCGATCGACACCGCCGGCGAAAGGCCGTCGATTGAATCCAAGTCGGGTTTGTCCATCTGGCCCAAGAACTGGCGCGCATAGCTCGAAAGGCTCTCGACGTATCGACGCTGGCCCTCGGCATAGATAGTGTCAAATGCCAGCGAACTCTTGCCCGAGCCAGAAAGACCGGTAATGACCACGAGTTGGTCACGCGGAATGGAAACATCGATATCACGGAGGTTGTGCTCACGAGCGCCGCGAATAACGATAGAAGAATCAGACATGGAAGCTCCTTGCCTCCTATTGCATCGAATCATACTGTCGATGAGTTTAGCGCACTCGACGCGCACAGATGTTCGTAATACAAGATTCGCAGACCTTTAGCTTTGCGTATCGGGTGCTTTGTTTCTCGAAATGCCGTGGAAAGGTTACAGTAATCTACTACTGAACTTAATTTGCTGTAACAGAGGAACGTCCATGACCGAAGATATCCCCCTTGAAATCACTTCGAGCGACATGGCCAATCTGCCCATATTCATCGCCGTCCTTATCGTGGCCACCGTCGTCGTGCGCGTGTATTTTTCAATCAAACACAATGAAAAGCCGCCCATTGCCCGCGTCTTTTGGTGCGCGACGCTCCTCATCCCGCTCGGCATAGTAGCTGCATGGATTACGAATCAATTGCTCGTAAATGAGGACAATTCCCTATGGGTCCTTTCTTATTCGGCGCTCGGTGCTACCGCCGTCATACTTCTTGTCGAGCCCTTGGTTTCGGGACTTATCGACCAAACCGATCTTGCGACGGGAACGGTTGCCTGTATTTGCCGTGACATCCTTGTCATCGCCGCTGTTTCAGCGCTCTCGTTCGTTTCGCTCGAAATTGCCTGTAACGAAACGTTCTATCGCATTCCCGCCAACTCATTCGGGTTTTCCGTCGGGCTGCTCGCGACGGTTCTGCTCTCCCTTTATTTGCTGGGACAGCGTCATGGAGGCGTCATGGCCCTCGTGCCCGTCGCCTGTTGCATCCTTGGCATTGCCGAGCACTTCGTCATAACGTTTAAAGGCGAAGCCATCCTGCCAAGCGATATCTTGGCCCTTGGCACCGCAATGGAAGTGAGCGAGGGATACGAGTTTACCTTTACCGCCGGAATCGTAACCTCTCTCGCCCTGCTGGAGATTTCCCTGGGGCTTCTTTCGCTTATCCGACCGCGAAAGCTCCGTACGCCCACCCATGTCTTCCCCGCAATCGCCGCTAACCTCTGCGCTTTTCTGCTAGTGACCGTTGTGGGGCTCTCAGGCTTTTCCAGCATCGACTTGGAGCAGGCGCTGGATTTTGGATTTGACCGTTGGCAGCCCATCACCACATATACGTCTCAGGGTTTTATCACTTCGTTCACCGAAATGGTCAACGAGTTGCCCATTGAGAAGCCCGAAGGCTATACGCCCGATGAGGCGCAGAGCATCGAGCAGGAGCTCGCCGCCGCCTACGACAGCACGTATGGCTCGAGCGAGCAGCGCGCGGCTGCCGTTGCCCAGTTCAATGAAATCAAGCCGACGATTGTTGCCGTCATGAACGAGAGTTTTAGCGACCTTTCGTGCTTTGAGCAGCTCCAGGCGGCCGGGTACACCGGCCCCGCATTCTACAACTCGCTTCCCGACACACTTGTTCGCGGCACCATGCTCGCTTCGGTCACCGGTGGCGGAACGGCAAACTCCGAATTCGAATTTTTGACCGGAGCGACAACGGCCTTTGTCGGATTAGGCAAGATCCCCTATCAGCTGTATCAGATGAATGGCGTCAACAGCCTGGCAAAGGACCTTAAAGAGCTTGGGTATACCGCTACCGCTATGCACCCGCAAAACCCCGTCAACTACCATCGAGATAAGATCTATCAGCAGCTGGGCTTTGGAGACTTTCTTTCAATCGGCGATTTCGAAGGTGCGCCCTGTTACCATGCCGGCGTATGCGACTACGCCATCTACGACAAGATACTCGACCTGCTTAGAACCGACGAAGCGCCGCAGTTCATCTTTGACGTCACGATGCAAAATCACGGCGGCTACGACTATGGCACCGTTCCCGCCGAAGAGCTGACAAACTATTGGGTCGAGGGAGCCAGCGAGGGCGCCAATAGCGCGCTCAACACCTATCTCACCTGCATCAACGCATCCGACCGGGACCTCGAGTACTTTATCAACGAGCTCCGCAATATCGGCAGACCGGTTGTTCTTGTCTTTTTTGGCGACCATCAGCCGAGCGCCGCAACGACTCTCAACGACGAGCTGTACCCTCAGGAAGATACGGCAAGCCACGCTTTCCGTGTCTATCAGTCAACCTATTTCGTCTGGGCTAACTATGAAATCGCCGGCAATACCAAGCTCAACGTCTACGACACCGTCGGGGCAAACGAGATTGCAGCCATTACCCTTAATAAGATCGGCGCCCCGCTCACCGACTATCAAAAGGCCCTGCTTGCAACAAGGTCAGATGTGCCCACCATCAATGTCGCCGGCTATCTCGGTGCCGACGGGCTGCGCTACAACTTGGAATCTGAAGACAGCCCATACACCTCGACGATCGACAAGCTGCAGCGCATGCAATACCTCGAGTTCGCCAGCAAAGTTCAGTAAGCCCGCCCATTCGCTTGGGCCCATCGTATTGCAAGCACGCTCGGCCCAAATGCATCGCAAATGACTCCCGCTCGCAAACGAGGGTACAATGACGCTCGTGTCACATCACGGGGCTCCGGCCCCAACATATACAAAGGAGTCATACATGGGTTGCGAGCACGCACGGGCCGCCGGCGGACAAACGTCGCCGTCGCAATTTGAGGAGAACACGCTGTCCGAGGTCAAACGCGTCATCGCCGTGCTTTCCGGCAAGGGCGGTGTCGGCAAGTCGTTTGTCACCGGTGCCATCGCCACCGAGCTTGCCCGTCACGGCCACAAGGTCGGCGTCCTCGATGCCGACATCACCGGTCCCTCTATCCCCAAGATGTTCGGCATGAGCGGACGCCACGTCCATGCCCTTGGCAACCTCATGCTGCCCGAAATCTCCGAGCACGGCGTCAAGGTCATGAGCTCCAACCTGCTGCTCCAAAACGAGACCGACCCCGTCCTTTGGCGCGGTCCGGTCATCGCAGGCGCCATTAGGCAGTTCTGGAGCGAGACCTCGTGGGGCCCCATCGACTACCTGCTGGTCGACATGCCTCCGGGAACAGGCGACGTCGCGCTCACCGTCTTCCAGTCGTTGCCCGTCGACGGCATCGTCATCGTCACGAGCCCGCAGGATCTGGTCTCGATGATCGTCGCCAAGGCGGTCAACATGGCCGAGAAGATGAACGTCCCCATTCTGGGCATTGTCGAGAACATGAGCTATATTGAGTGCCCCGACTGCGGTAAGAAGATCGAGGTCTTTGGCAAGAGCAAGCTCCCCGAGGTCGCAGATCGCTATAACCTCGACATCTTGGGCCAGCTTCCCATTAATCCGGCACTCGCCGAGGCCTGCGATAAGGGCGAGGTCGAGACCGCGCTGCCCGATGACATGTTGCCCAAGGCAGTCTCTGCCGTCGAGGCCATTACCCCGCACGAGACCGACGAGGCCTAAGTGAACGCGAGCGCCTTCTATGACGTCCTGGTAATCGGCGGCGGGGCTTCAGGCCTCGCCGCCGCCATTACGGCCGCACGCGCTGGCAAAAGCGTCTGCATCGTTGAGCGCGATATCGCCTGTGGCCTTAAGCTCCTTGCGACCGGTAACGGCCGCTGCAACCTCTCCAACGAATCGATTGATCCTCAGCGGTATAACCACCCCGCATTCGTCGAATCCGTCATGGGCCCCCAGCCCGAACAAGAGCTTATGGGTTTCTTCTCCTCGCTGGGTATCATGACAACCTCCGAGGAAGGCCGGCTGTACCCGCGCTCCCTTCGCGCCGAATCGGTGCGCGACGCGCTTCTCAACGTTTGCGACCGCCTAGGTATCACCTTAATCTGCGGAGCCAACGTTGCCTCGGCGCACAAAGCTTCCGAAGGCTGGGCACTCCAAATAGACCGTCCAGCGCGGGCGCTCAAGGCAAAAAAGCACGACGACCGAAAATCGGAGCTCCGCTCGCTTCGGAAAGCGCTCGCCGATGTCCCTCGCAAGAACGAGGCCCTGCAGGCACATGCCGTAATTATCGCCACGGGCGGCAACCCCACCGGTATCGCCGATACGTTTCGCCTCCCCCTCACTTCGCTGCACCCCATCCTCTGCCCCGTATCGGCAACGGTCGCTGGCGATCGGGCGGCACTCAAGACGTTGGATGGTCTACGCGTCCGCGCCCGCTTGACGCTCGCCCGTAACCATAGTGAGCTCTGGCACGAAGACGGTGAAGTCCTGTTTCGAACCTTCGGTATCTCGGGCGTCGCTGTCTTCAACCTCTCCCGTCGTATCCAGCACGGCGATACGATCCTGCTCGACGTTTTCCCCGACCTCTCCAAAGACGAGCTGCTCGATATGCTCAACCGGCGCGTTGAGCTGCTCGGCGGCTTTTCGCCCCGCGATCCCCGTTGGCTCGACGGCATGCTCGCCCCGCAACTCTCCCGCGTCGTCTGCACGGCGTTCGAGCAGTGCCATCCAGGCTCCAACGATGTCATCCACCTGGTCTCGATCCTCAAGCACTTTAAGTTGCTCGTCGAGGGAACAGCCGAGGAGCGCTCGGCGCAGGTCACGCGTGGTGGCGTATCTGTCGAGAGCATCTCAACACCCAGTCTACGCGCGAGCAGCGCTGTCGACGCCCCGCTTTACGTCTGCGGCGAAGCGCTCGACATCGACGCCGATTGCGGAGGCTTTAACCTTGCGTGGGCCTGGCTCTCGGGCATTCGCGCTGCAAGCAGCCTGTAGCCGCGCAGTCTATAATCAAAAACGCATTCGGGCCGTCTGGGATACCGGACGGCCTCTTTCTTGCCTCTAAGGAGACCTCGATGATCGAAATCACCCAAGTCAACGTGTCGCTCGATGAAGCCGGCGATGAAAATACCTGCCTCATTGTTGGCAAGCGAGTCGCCAAGCGCATCCTACGTTGCAAGGACTCCGAGATCAAGTCCATCGAACTCCACCGCAAGTCAATCGACGCTCGCAAAAAACGAGACGTCCATTTTATCCTGAGCTTTCGTGTTGAGCTGACTAGTCCCCACCTCGAGCGAGAAGCGGTCGACAGCGTTGCCGAGCGTGACCGCTCGCGCGTACGCGCGATAGAAGACGATGAGCCTTCATTCCCCTCCCCCGTCTCCGACGCACCTCAAGAACGCCCTGTCGTTGTCGGCGCCGGATGCGCCGGCCTTTTCGCTGCGCTCACGCTCGCCAAAGCAGGTCTTAAGCCCTTGCTTATCGAGCGCGGCGACCCGGCATTTCGCCGCTCGCAGGCGATCGACCTCTTTCTAAAGGAGCGCATCCTCGACCCCGAGAGCAATATTCAGTTTGGTCTGGGCGGCGCGGGGACCTTCTCGGACGGCAAGCTCAATACGGGAACAAAAAATCCCGCCCATCGCCTTATCCTCGAAACCTTCGTCGAGGCGGGTGCGCCCCGCGATATTCTGTGGGATGCCAAGCCGCACATTGGCTCCGACATCCTTCCCAAGGTTGTCACCGCTATATCCCAGCGCATCGAGCAGCTCGGAGGTGTCGTCCGTTATCGAACGAAGCTCGTCGACATTCGCATCGACGCGTCTGGCGCCATCACCGGTATTGATGTCCAATCGTCCCAAGACGCCGCTTACGAGCCAATCGAGACAAAGCACCTCATCCTCGCCTGCGGGCATTCTGCTCGCGATATTTTTGAGCTCCTTAAGGACCACAACGTGGCCCTCGCACAAAAGACCTTTGCCATGGGCGTTCGCATCGAGCATCCGCAACGCGACATCGACAGAGCCCAATATGGAGCCTCGGCGGGACATCCAGCGCTCGGGGCGGCCCCCTACAAACTTGTTGCCCATCTTCCCAACGCCGCAGCGTGTTCTCGTTTTGCATGTGCCCCGGCGGACAGGTTGTTGCCGCCTCTTCAGAACCGTGCCATCTGTGCGTCAACGGGGCCAGTCTCAATGCCCGCGACGGACGCAACGCAAATGCCGCCCTGCTCGTTAACGTCACGCCTGAGGACCTTCCCAACGATGACCCGCTCGCCGGCATCGAGCTCCAGCGTGCCTGCGAGGCGGCCGCCTATCGCCTGGGCGGTTCCAACTGGAACGCACCGGCACAACTCGTCGGAGATTTCCTCGCAGGACGCGCCAGCAAGGCGCCCGGAAAGGTAAAGCCCACCTATCCGCTCGGTGTGACCTGGACGGCAATTGACGAAGCCCTGCCGCAGCATATCGTCGAGTCGCTCCGCCTGGGACTTCCCCTACTCGGAAAAAAGCTACGAGGCTACGACCGCCCCGATGCCGTTCTTACCGGCGTGGAGACTCGTTCGAGCTCACCGGTCACTGTCACCCGAGACCGAACGTGCCATGCCGTGTCGACCCCGGGCCTCTACCCTTGCGGTGAACCTTTCCGGTATGCCGGCGGCATCATGAGCGCGGCCACCGACGGCATCCGTTGCGCCGAAGCCCTGATCGCAGACCTCTAACGCACGAATTCCAGCGCGCAAAAGACACAGGCCCGAGCTCCACAGGGAACTCGGGCCTGTTCGCTATTTCTTAAACCGTGCACCCTGGCGTTTTCTGCCCGATGCGAACGTGGAACCCTTGCGGGCCTGCGAACGTAAGCGCTCGATCGTCTCGTCCTCAGACGCACCCTCGAGCATCGCCCGAATCTGAACGACAGCATCGCGCAGGCGCGCCGCCTCCTCAAAGTCCATAGCGGCAGAAGCGTTACGCATATCCTCTTCCATGGTTTCGACGATCCGCACAAGCTCGTCATGCGGCAGTTCTTCCAACTGCTCCGCAAGTGTCTGCTCGGGCGCCACCGTTTCCGGCACACCGCCCTCGCCCGACTCATCGGGCGTATAGAATGCGCCATGGCCAAGAGAGTCGCCCTTCGAGCGTCCCTTGGAGCCCACAGTTTTTTCGGCCTCGGCAATAAAACTTGAGATGTCGTTGATGGCCTTGCGCACTGTCTTGGGCACAATGCCATGTTCTTCGTTATATGCCATCTGAATCTCGCGACGGCGCTGCGTCTCCTCGATGGCCTCTTTCATCGAATCGGTCACAACGTCTGCATACATGATGACTTCGCCATCGGCGTTACGGGCCGCACGGCCAATCGTCTGAATCAGCGAACGGCGGTTGCGCAAGAAGCCTTCCTTATCGGCATCGAGAATTGCCACCAGTGAGACCTCGGGGAGATCCAAGCCCTCGCGAAGCAGGTTGATGCCAACGAGAACATCGATCTTGCCCTCGCGCAACGTTCGCAGGATCTCGACACGGTCCATTGTCGCCGTATCAGAGTGCATGTAATTGACCTTAATGCCCGCATCAAGCAGATGGTCGGTCAGGTCCTCGGCCATGCGCTTGGTCAACGTGGTCACCAGCACGCGCTCCTTGCGGGCAACGCGCTCGCGAATCTCGTCCTCAAGATCGTCAATCTGGCCTCGGACCGGACGAACGTCGATCTTGGGATCGAGCAGGCCGGTCGGACGAATGATCTGCTCAACGTCGTTTTGGCTCACCCGCAGCTCGTAGTCGCCCGGCGTGGCCGAAACATAGATAAACTGGGGTATCCTCGCCTCAAACTCATCGAAACGAAGTGGGCGGTTATCGAGCGCCGAGGGCAGGCGAAAACCGTGTTCCACCAGCGTCACCTTACGCGAGCGGTCACCTTCGTGCATGCCGCGAATCTGCGGCACCGTCACATGGCTCTCATCGATGATGCAGAGCATATCCTTGGGAAAGTAATCGATTAGGGTAAACGGCGGCTCGCCTGGCTTGCGACCGTCCAGATGACGCGAGTAGTTCTCGATGCCGTTGCAAAAGCCCATCGTCTCGAGCATCTCAAGATCATAATCGGTACGCTGCTGCAGACGCTGCGCCTCGAGCAACTTGTCGGTAGCCTTTAGCTCCGCCACGCGCTTCTCGCACTCTTCGCTGATCGATTTCAGAGCCGCCTTGACCTTCGGCTTCTCGGTCACGTAGTGCGATGCCGGCCATACGGGAATGGCCTCATACTCACGAAGCATCTCACCGGTGACCTCATCGATCTCGGCAATCAGCTCGACCTCGTCGCCAAAGAACTCAAACCGCAACGGATGCTCGGCATAAGGCGGATACACGTCAACAACATCGCCGCGCACGCGGAACGTGCCACGTGCCAGGTCATAGTCATTGCGATCATATTGAATGTCGATAAGCGCATGGATAAAGTCATCGCGCTCGAGCGGCACCTTCTTGTCGACGTTTGGAGCCAGACCCGCATAGTCCTCAGGAGAACCGATGCCATAGATACACGAGACCGATGCGACAACGATCACATCACGTCGAGAGAGCAGTGACGCGGTCGCCTGATGGCGCAGCATCTCAACCTCTTCGTTAATCGAGGAGTCTTTCTCGATATATGTATCGCTTTGCGGCACATACGCCTCGGGCTGATAGTAGTCGTAGTACGAGACGAAGTAGACCACAGCGTTATTGGGAAAGAACTCTTTGAGCTCGCTCGCAAGCTGAGCGGCGAGCGTTTTATTCGGAGCCATGACAAGGGTCGGCTTACCCAAGGCCTCAATGGTTTTGGCCATCGTAAAAGTCTTACCCGAACCAGTCACACCCAGCAAAACCTGATAGCGGTCTCCGTCCCTCACGCCCCGCACAAGTGACTCAATGGCCTTAGGCTGGGAACCAGCGGGCTCGTATGGAGACACGACCTTAAACGGCACATCAGCGCCCTCAACGCCAAAGCGCTTAAGTTCACCACCAACGCGTTCTACTTCAAATTCCGCCATGGATACTCCTAACTCATACATCTGCAGTATACGCGGGCGGTGAGCTTAGTCCTATACGAACCGATCGGGATAGAGAGTCTTATATCGAACCCAGGCATTATTGACGCGAATCAGATAAGCCTGAGTTTCAGGGAAGGTAATCGCATTATGGAGTGACGTGTTCTGCTGCGCCCATCCGTCGACATTGCCCATACCGGCGTTATAGGCGGCGATGGCACTATCCGTCGACCCGTTGAAATAGGCGAGAAGATACGAGAGGTATGCGCAGCCAAACTCGATATTCGTAGCCGGATCGTTAAGATTGTCGGCCGAATACTCCCCTCCGTCGACAAGGCCCTTGGCGATCATATCCTGGGCAGTCTCGGGCATCAGCTGCATCAATCCCTGAGCACCCTGATTCGACTCGGCCTCGGGGTCCCAATTCGATTCCGACTTAATGACAGCGCACACCAGATACGGATCCAGATTATGCGAAATACTGGATTGCTTTACATACGCCTCGTAGTCAATCGGATACAGCGGCTTAAAGAAAGCGGCAGGGGCACACGAGTAGACGAGCGAAATAAGGCCGAAGACGAACACAACGGCAAGTGGCGCCACGCGATACCACGTAAAGAAACGTGCCTTAGGCATCGGCCTCCTCCTTATCCGGAGTATCTATAAACCTGTGGCATGCAAGCCATGAGTCAAGCTGCTCAAAGAGCGAATTATCGGCTG
The DNA here is from genome assembly GCA_900551305.1 of uncultured Collinsella sp. GTDB lineage: Bacteria > Actinomycetota > Coriobacteriia > Coriobacteriales > Coriobacteriaceae > Collinsella. The sequence continues at coordinate 740 of URVK01000030.1, read as the reverse complement.
CCGAATTATCAATCACCGTTGTAGCGAGATTGCACAGCGCAGACTCATCGGGCTGGCAAGCAGAACGGGCATCGAAATCAGATGGCTCCATGCCACGTTGAATAGCGCGCTCGCGACGAACTGACAAAGGGGCGCTAATGACCAGAATTTCATCAGCCAAGCCAAATGCATCCTCAAAACCAGTCGGAGCTGAAACCTCGACCACCGCAAAGGGATAACGGGGAGATGAAACCGTACAACAAACCGGATCGAGAATCCTAAGCGAAAGCTGTTCAATCAGAACGGGATGCACGATGCCATTGAGCCGTGCGACCGAATCAGGAGAAGCGAAAGCTCGAGAAGCGAGGATACTGCGGCGAATGCCGCCTTCCTCATCCAAAATGTCCCAACCGAATTCATCCGCGAGTGTATTGACGATATCAGAGCCCGGCACATACAGCGATTTTGCAAGCTCATCCAGATCGATAAGCATAGCGCCACGAGATTCGAAATAGCGGCAGGCAGTTGACTTACCCGAAGCAATATTGCCCAAGACAAATACGGTAAACATCAAGCCCTCCCTAACGCCAATGCGAGTAATTATCGCTCAAATACACTAGATGGACTCAAAATACAGCCAAACAGTAAGAGCACATACGGGGGAGCTAGGTCCCAAAGTACAACGTATATACAACGCAAAAAGGAGGAGGCCGCGAGGCCTCCCCCTTCCAAGTTCAAGCGTACGGCTCGGTGCCGTCCAC
>URVK01000029.1 GCA_900551305.1 uncultured Collinsella sp. | reverse complement strand
GCTGACCGTCCCTGGGATCCCCCCGCGGCACCCGCCTGTACCGCGGCGCCGCCGGACACATGATGAATAGGCGCATTGCCCGCAAGCGCAATATTGATAAGTTCCTCGGCGTCATTAATGCCACGCGTCACCGCACAGGAGTAAACCGGCTTGCCATCGAAGCGATCGAGCTCGACATTTTTATCCGCCGCAATGATGACACCCTTGGCACCAGCGATGTCTGCCGCGGTCAGTACATTTTTAGCGCCGCCCGAACCCTGAGTCTCGACCTTAATGCTCACGCCCATCTTGGCTGCCTGGTCTTCCAACCCTTTGGCCGCCATAAATGTGTGAGCAATGCCCGTTGGACATGCCGTGATGGCAACGACATCGTAAGTGCCGCCCCCCACCTTCTCGTTTGCAGCTGACATGTTTCCTCCTTTTGCACAAGCAGGCCCAGCCCTCCCCTTCTGAGGGTCACAACCTGCGTATTACCTTGTGTTTGAGTGATTGATAGCGCCGAAGTAACGGCGCTTTTAAGCGATATCTATACGATGGCCCCGGCGGGCATGATCACGTCGTATGGAAACAGGGGTACTGGGAAATCATGCCCGACGGGGCCATCGGAACCACCACAATGGGGACAGGCACCTTTGTGGTGGTTTTGGCCTTACTTCGCCCCGTTGCTAAACCGTGATGACGTTTTCCATCGTCTGGTACTTGGCGGGCACCTCGCCCGCGGTGATAACCGTTGCGTCACGGAAGTCCGCGAATTTTACGGAAGCCACCATGCCAAACTTACTGGCGTCCGAGATTACGAAGCGTTTGGCTGTATGGCGCATCGAGATACGCTTGACCTGCGCTTCCTCGATATCGGGCGTCGTAAAGCCCTGCTCGGCGGCAATGCCGTTAGAACCCCAAAAGCCGCAGTTAAAGTTGTAGCGGTCTAGGGTTGCCAGAGCATCGGGGCCAACGAGCGCCTCGGTCTCGGGTTTAAGCTCGCCGCCCAGCACCACGGTGCGCATGCCGCGCACAGCGAGATGCTGAGCATGGAGCACGGAATCAGTCACATAGGTGACCGATTCGAGATGCGGAAGATGCTCGATGAGTCTGAGCGTTGTCGAACCCGAATCGATGTACACAAAGCTCTCGGGCTCCACGAGCGCCGCGGCGCGGGCGCAGATACGCTCCTTGTCGTCGTTATGGAGATCACTGCGCTCACTGATCGTTAGGTCGCGCGTCACGTGCGCGCGCTCAAGACTTGTCGCGCCACCGTGCACCTTGGCGATGCGGTGCGCTCGGTCGAGCGTCTGTAGGTCGCGTCGAATGGTAGAGGCCGTCACGCCCAGGGCATCGGCAAGCTCGGGCACCGTTACCGAGCCAGCCTGCTGCACCATCGACACGATCGTATTGAGCCTATCTTCCGCAAGCATCGCTTACTCCTCCTCGGGGTAGACGACTCCCCAATCGGCGCGGAGCTTGGTCATGAGCTCCATCACATCAGAAGCATAATCCAGAAGCTCACGCTTGGAATCGTCGCCGGCGACGGCCTGCTCGAGGTCAGCCATCTCGTAGCACAGGGCATAAGCTTCGGTGCCCGCGGCGACCTCCTCGCGATGACCGTCCGCGGTCCACACGATCGTCGCGTGATCGGCGCGCGGATACTCGTTGACCTCGACATAGCAATTGTCAAAGCTGATAACCGAGCGCTTTGGCTGCTTGGAGTGGAGCGTAAGGCTCACGACGCCCAGCTGTTGCTCGGCATTTCGGCAGACGATGCCGCCTGCAACGTCCACGCCGGTCTCGCAGGTGTTACCCAGAGACACGACCTCGACGGGCTGGCTCGCCATAAACAGGCGCATGACGGACAGGGCGTATACGCCAATATCGAGCATGGCACCGCCGGCGAGGTTGCGATTGTAGAAACGGTTGGTCAGGTCGCCGTACTCCTTGTAGCTACCAAAGTTGAGCTGAGCGAGGTTCATGCGGCCAAACTCGCCGGCATCCATGCGGCGGCGCAGCTCTTGATACAAGGGCATGTGGAGCACCGTGGTAGCGTCCATAAGGACCACGTTGTGTTCGGCGGCAATGGCGCGGGCCTCATCGAGCTCGGCGGAGTTGAGCGTGATGGCCTTCTCGCAGAGAACGTGCTTGCCGGCCGCCAGGGCGGCGCGCAGATAGGTGATATGGGTGTTGTGCGGGGTGGTGATGTAGACGGCGTCGATGTCAGGATCGGCGTAGAGATCCTCAACCGTGTCATAGACCTTCTCGACGCCGTACTGGTCGGCAAAAGTCTGAGCCTTGGTGAGCGTGCGGTTGGCAACGCCCGTAAGCTTGCGGCCGGCCAGGGCAAGGGACTGAGCCATCTGGTTGGCAATAACGCCGCAACCGATCACAGCCCAACGGAGCTCGGGAGCCGTAAAGATGTCGTTAGGGAACGGCTTGTCCTGGACCGAAGCAAATGCTGCTTTGGCGGCTGCCGCGATCCTGACAATGCTGTTTGGGGGGCTGCCGCGGCGTCGAGTGGAGCCTGCTTGGAATCTGCCATTATGTGTCTCCTGTGTCATAGAACGTCTTGCATTTCTGACAGCTCTATATTCGCACAAACACGCGCGTCTGTGCACGTTTTTGCGTATCTCACCGCTAAACGGTCATTATTGCCCCGTAAACGGCGCATATATACGCATAGGTGCGTAATTAAACGCAATCTAACGCGCATAAACGCGCACACAAGCAATTTATACAGCACGACCCGCTCATTTATGCTTACCCAGTTAGGATACTCATTTAAGTCTGTCCCCAATGAGTATCCCCAATGAGTAGGGATAAAAAAGGCCCGGGTGCCGTGGCATCCGGGCCTTTGCTAGCAACTTGATGTTGCGGGCAGCTTAGAACTTGTGGCCGCACTTCTTGCAGACGCGCAGCTTGTTCTTGCCGTCCTTCTCGTGACCGACGCGGGTAACCTTACCGCACTCGGGGCAAACGAGATTGACGTTGGAGGCGTCGATGGGAGCCTCCTGCGAAACGATGCCGCCCTGCTGGTTGGCAGCGTTGGGCTTGACGGCCTTCTTAACGACCGAAACGCCCTCGACAACGACCTTGTTCTCGGCGGGGAGAGCACGCAGGACAACGCCCTGCTTGCCGCGATCCTTACCAGAGAGAACCTGGACCTTATCGCCCTTCTTGATATACATATATCTCCCCTAACTACAGGGTCTCGGGAGCGAGCGAGACGATCTTCATGTACTTCTTGTCACGAAGCTCGCGAGCGACGGGCCCGAAGATACGGGTGCCGACGGGCGAACCATCGTTGTTGATGACAACGCAGGCGTTCTCATCAAAGCGAATGTAGGAGCCATCCTTGCGGCGGATCTCCTTAACGGTGCGAACGACGACGCAACGGACAACGTCCTTCTTCTTGACGTTGGCGCCAGGGGTAGCCTCCTGGACAGCACCGATGAACACATCGCCGATGCCTGCATAACGACGCTTGGAACCGCCAAGCACCTTGATGCAGCGAATCTTGCGAGCGCCGGAGTTGTCGGCGACGTTCAGCATGGTTTGCATCTGAATCATGGTAGATGTTCCTCCGAACTAAGAACCGAAGAGAGGTGCGCAGCCTTTATACGGCCCGTGGTATGCAAGCCAGGCATACGCACATCTTCGGAAACGTACAAGTCGTAAGAGCGACTGCTTATTTAGCGCGCTCGACGACCTCGATGAGGCGCCAACGCTTCATCTTGGACATAGGACGGGTCTCCATAACGCGGACGGTATCGCCCACGCCAGCCGTGCACTCCTCGTCGTGAGCGTGCAGCTTCTTGGAGCTGGTCATCATCTTGCCGTACTTGGGGTGACGCTTGCGCTCGGTGATGGTGACAACAATGGTCTTGGCACCGGAGACGGAGGTAACGACACCCGTACGGACCTTACGCGAGTTACGCGAATCAGTCATGTTCTCTCCTTAGGTCCTACTCGGCGACAGCGGACTTCTCCGCTGCGATCTCGCGGGCGCGCTGCTCCGTGAGGACGCGAGCGATGTCCTTCTTCACGGTGTTGACGCGAGCGGTGTTGTCCAGCTGGCTGGTGGCCATCTGGAAACGAAGGTTAAAGAGCTCGGCGCGCATTTCCTTCAGCTTCTCAACGAGCTGAGCGTCCGAGAGCTCACGAATCTCTGCGGGCTTCATTAGTTCTCCTCCTTGGCGGCGGCGGCGTCCTCAGCAGCCCACTTGGCCTCGAGAGCGGCCTCCTCAGCCATCTCCTTCTCGATGCGCTGCTCAGCGTTCTTGGCAGCAACAATCTTGGTCTTGATGGGGAGCTTGTGCTGCGCAAGACGCAGAGCCTCGCGAGCGACCTCCTCGGGAACACCCTTGACCTCGAACATGATGCGGCCGGGCTTGACGACGGCCACCCACTCCTCGGGGTTACCCTTACCAGAACCCATGCGAGTCTCGGCAGGCTTCTTGGTGATGGGCTTATCGGGGAAGATCGTGATGTAGACACGACCGCCACGCTTCATGTAGCGGGTCATGGCAATACGAGCGGCCTCGATCTGACGGTTGGTGATCCAATGGGCCTCGAGAGCCTGGATACCAAACTCGCCGAAATGCAGCTCGGTATTACCCTTGGCCTGGCCCTTCATGGAGCCACGCTGCACCTTGCGGTGAAGAATACGCTTAGGGGCAAGCACTACTGACCCCTCCTCTCGGAGTTACGACGACGAGGACGGGAAGAGCCCTCGAGTGCAGGGTTGGGAACAGGCTGGCCCGGGAGCTTCTCGCCCAGGTAAATCCAGACCTTCACGCCGCAAGCGCCCATGGTGGTGCTGGCGACAGCCGTGCCGTAGTCGATCTTGGCACGGAGGGTGTGCAGAGGCACGCGACCCTCGCGGTACCACTCACGACGGCCCATCTCGGCCCCGCCGAGACGACCGGAGCACTGGATACGGATGCCCTTAGCGCCGGCCTTGCGGGCGGACTGGACAGCCTTGCGCATAGCGCGACGGAAGGCAACGCGGCCCTCGAGCTGCTCGGCGATAGACTGAGCAACGAGGTTGGCGTCGAGCTCGGGGCGCTTGATCTCGACAACGTCGACGGAGAGCTGGCCCTTGGAGACGCCAGCGACCTTCTCGAGCTCGGTACGGAGGGTATCGATCTCGGCACCCTTCTTACCGATGACAACGCCGGGGCGAGCAGTGAGGATGATGACCTTCACCTTGTCGCCAGCGCGCTCGATCTCGACGCGGGAGACAGCTGCGCGGGAAAGACGCTTCTCGAGGTACTTACGAATCTCGAGATCGTTACCGAGGGTCTTAGCGTAATCCTTCTCTGCGAACCAGCGGGAGCGCCAGTTCTCGGTGATGCCAAGACGGAAGCCGGTGGGGTAGACTTTCTGACCCATACAGCTTTACGCCTCCTTTCGAGGAGCAACGACGACGGTGATGTGGGAAGTACGCTTCAGAATGCGAGAAGCGGAACCCTTGGCGCGGGGACGGATGCGCTTAAGCGTCGGACCCTCGTCAACATAGGCAGCGGCGACAACCAGGTTGTCGGCACGCAGACCGTTGTTGTTCTCGGCGTTCGCAACGGCGGAACGGAGAACCTTCTCGACATCCACGGCGACGGCGCGGTCGCAGAAGTGGAGGATGTCGAAGGCCTGAGCGACAGGCTTGCGGCGGATCAGATCGACCACCAGGCGGGCCTTGCTGGGGGAAACACGCACGTACTTAGCGACGGCGCGAACCTCGGTGGCCTCAGTTTCAATAGACTTAGTTGCCATTTACGGTTAACCCCCTATTTGGCCTTGTGGCCACGGAACGTACGAGTCGGCGCGAACTCGCCGAGCTTGTGACCAACCATGGACTCGGTAACATACACGGGCACATGCTTGCGGCCGTCGTGGACGGCGATGGTGTGACCAACCATCTCGGGGAAGATGGTGGACGCGCGGGACCAGGTCTTCACGACGTCCTTCTTGCCAGCCTCGTTCATCGCGGTGATACGCGAGAGAAGGCGAGTCTCCACGAACGGGCCCTTTTTGAGACTTCTGCTCATAAGTGCTTTCTCCTAAAACTCGGTATCCGAAATTACTTCTTACGGCGACGAATGATGTGCTGGTTCGAGACCTTCTTCTTCTTGCGCGTACGAAGGCCCTTCGTCGGCTTACCCCAGGGGGTAACGGAGGGACGACCAGAGGTGTGGTTCTTGCCCTCGCCACCGCCGTGCGGGTGGTCGACAGGGTTCATGACGGTACCGCGGACGGTCGGGCGCACGTTCATGTGACGCTTACGGCCGGCCTTGCCGATGACGATGTTGGAGTGATCGGCGTTGCCGACCTCACCGACGGTGGCGCGGCAGGTAACGAGGATGCGGCGCATCTCGGAGGAAGGCATACGGACGATAGCGTACTTGCCCTCCTTACCCATCAGCTGGCAGGAGTTACCGGCGGAACGGGCGATAGCAGCGCCCTTGCCCGGCTGGAACTCAACGGCGTGGATGAGCGTACCGACGGGAATGTCGGCGAGGGGCAGAGCGTTGCCCGGCTTGATGTCGGCGTCAGAACCGGACATGATGGTCTGACCGACCTCGAGGCCCTTGGGGGCCAGGATGTAGCGCTTCTCACCGTCAGCGTAGTGCAGCAGAGCGATGCGAGCGGAACGGTTCGGATCGTACTCGATCGTGGCAACCTTGGCGGGCACGCCGTCCTTGTTGCGCTTGAAGTCGATCACGCGGTAACGACGCTTCACGCCGCCGCCCTGGTGGCGGGTGGTGATGCGGCCGTTGTTGTTACGACCGGCCTTCTTGGGCAGGGGCTCGAGAAGAGACTTCTCGGGCTTGGTGCAGGTGATCTCGGAGAAATCGGAGATCGTCTGCCAACGCCTACCAGCGGAGGTCGGCTTAAGGTGCTTTACAGCCATTACAATCCCTTTCAATAGGAATCCGTTAGCCATCGCAGACAGGGATTCGAGGTTCTGCCTCGGGTGCGATGACACCGGACGTATACACGGTTCCGGGCGTGTCCATTTTATACGCCCAAAACCTTGAGCTCTCGCCTCCCCTATTTGGGAGGCATGAGCTCACTCAACAGCAGCGAGTCTTAGGCCTGGTTGCCAAAGACCTCGATGGTGTCGCCCTCGGCCAGCGTGACGATGGCCTTCTTCCAAGAACGGGTCTTGCCGGCGACATAGCGCACGCGCTTGGTCTTGGGCTTGACCGTCAGGGTGTTCACGCGAACGACCTTGACGCCGAAGATCTCCTCGACAGCGTCCTTGATCTGATACTTGTTAGCATCCTTGGCGACCTCGAACGTGTACTTGTTCAGCTCCATGCCGGAGAAGGAACGCTCGGACACGATCGGACGGATGATGATCTCGTGGGCGGTCATTTATGCAAGCACCTCCCCGAAGTGAGCGGCGATGTCGGCGGGCATCAGCACAGCGTTGTTGTTGACGAGATCGTAGGTGTTGGCCTCGTCAGCGGTGATGATGAACGTCTTGGGAATGTTGCGGAACGATAGGTAGGCGTTGACGTCCTCATCGCGAACGATGATGGTCAGACGCTTGCCCTCAAGACCGAGAGCCTTGAGCATGGCGACGGCAGCCTTGGTGGAAGGCTTCTCGAAGCCGTAGTCGTCGACGAGCACGAGCTCGCCATCGGCCAGCTTGGCGGACAGCGCGGAGCGCATAGCCAGCTTGACCTCCTTGTTGTTCATACGCTTAGCGTAGGAACGGGGCTTGGGGGCGAAGACAACGCCACCGTGACGCCACTGGGCAGCACGGATGGAACCCTGGCGGGCACGGCCGGTGCCCTTCTGACGCCAAGGCTTCTTGCCGCCACCGGAAACCTCAGAGCGACCCTTAGCAGACTGGGTACCCTGACGCCAAGAGGCCATCTGGCACTTGACGATGTGGTGCATAACGTGGATGTTCGGCTCGATGCCGTACACCTCAGCGGCGAGCTCGGCCTCGGCGACCTTCTTGCCCTCGCTGTTCTTTACTTCAAACTTTGCCATTTAAGTGTTCTCCTTGGTATGACGCTGGGCTAAATGGGCTGGGCCCTTAGGCCATACGGATGGCGACGAGACCATTCTTGGCACCCGGGACAGCGCCCTTGACCAAGATGAGGTTCTGCTCGGCATCGATGCGGACAACGGAAAGGTTCTTGACGGTAACGCGCTCGTTACCCATGTGACCGGCCATCTTGACGCCCTTGAGGACGCGCGCAGGATAGGCGCACTGACCGATAGAACCGGGGTGACGCTGGAAGTGAGAACCATGCGTCATAGGACCGCGGCGCTGACCCCAGCGCTTGATGCGACCCTGGAAGCCCTTACCCTTGGAGGTACCGATGACGTCGACCTTCTCGACATCAGCGAAATCAGCGACGGTGACGACCTCGCCGACCTTGTGCTCCTCGCCGTTCTCGACGCGGACCTCACGAAGGAAGCGAACAGGCTCGACGCCAGCCTTGGCGAAGTGACCAGCCATGGGCTTGTTCACGTTCTTGGCCTTGATGTCGCCGAAACCGATCTGGACGGCGTCATAGCCGTCGGTTGCCTGAGTTTTAACCTGCGAGACAGCGCAGGGGCCAGCCTGGATGACCGTGACGGGAACGACGTTGTCGTCCTCGTCCCAAACCTGGGTCATGCCAATCTTGCGGCCGAGAATCATGCTGATCAAGATATGATCCCAACTCTCGCGTGGTCTTGGGACAATGCGTACACCACCGAGCGTACGCCCCTAGAGGACCACTACTTACACGACGTGCTCCCCAGCCTTGTATTTCGCCCGGACTACCTGACAACCCTATTAAGCAGGCATTTTGTCCAGCCAGAATACTCCCCTGGTTACACACAGCTGTTTAGTATACACGGCTGCGGGCGTATCCATCGAGATTCATATTTCACTCACATTGTTTACGCAGGTAAAGTGCGTGGCACGTTCCCAGTGTGCGGCGGAGGGGGCGGGCCTGAGACATATTAAGGTTGCTGCTCTACAGTCCTGCTCACGACGGAGAGCACATTAAGTGCTCTCCTGTTCGTGCGGAACTCGCGACAACCTTAATATGTCTCAGGCCCGCCCCCTCCGCCGCACACTGGGAACGCCACGTTGATGTCTGCTTGACTCTGCTCGCTCAGGCTAATGACTTTGTTGAGGGTCCACAATTTGTTGCAAGGTGAACTTGCATTGGGGCGTATCGTCCTCTTCTCGCGCATCGTCAAAACCGAAGATCATGATGGCGCAGTTGGGGAGTTTTGTTGGGAGCTCAAAGCCCTCTGGGGCTGCGGCCTTGATAAATTGGCGGCTGGCGCTGCCGTGGCTCACTGCTAGGAGGGTTTCGATGCCCTCGGAGCCCATGAGATTGGTGAGGGCGCCTACCATGCGTTCTTGCAGTGCGCGGCTTCCTTCTCCTCCGAAGGGGACCAGGTCCTCGCCCGGATCCCAAACGTCGGTGGGCAGGGCGTCGTGGGGGCCTTCTTCGAAGGTGCCGTAGCTGCGCTCGATAATGCCTTCACAGGGCTCGACTGCGGCGTCCGGACCGAGGAGTTCGCATGCGACAAGACTTGCCGTGTCCTTGGCTCGGCCTAAGGGTGATGAGACCACTTTGTCGGGGACGACGCTGTGGGCTTTGAGCCATGCGGCCGCTGCCCGTGCCTGCTGACGGCCCAGATCGGTGAGCGGTGAATCACAGCGACCCTGGACGAGCTTTTTGACGTTGAATTCCGTCTGGCCGTGGCGGAGTAGGTATAGGCGCTTCATGCTCTCCTCTTCTGTATAACTTGCTTTGCCGGCACAGCCCTACTCGTGGGTATGCCCTACGTAGTCTTCGTCGATCGTAATCTTGGCAATCGACTTGGGATATTCCGATTCGACCCGTTGTGCCAGCGTGTGCTTTAAGTCTTCGGCACTCATCTGCAGATCCGAGGGACGCACGCAGTCAAAGATCACGTTGGTGTGCGTGGGGCCCGGCACACAGCGCAAATCATGAATCGAAAGGCGGCTATCGATCTCTTGAGCCATAGCGTTGATGCGCAGACGCATGCTCACCACCTTTGGATCGTCGGTCACGATGGGGTCGTAATGGAGCGTGACAATCATGCCGTCTTCGTTCCTAAACGCCTGCTCGATGTTATCGAGCGTGTCGTGACTTTCCAGCGGGCTGGCCTCGGCTGCCATCTCGGCGTGAGCGCTTGCAAACTTCCTGCCCGGGCCGTAGTCGTGAACCATCAGATCGTGAACGCCCAAAACGCCGGGGTAGCTCATGATCTTGTCTCGAATGTGCTTGACCAGCTTAGGATCGGGCGTCTGGCCCAAAAGCGGGCTCACCGTATCTTGAATAAGTTCAAAGCCGCTCCAACCAATATAGGCGCCAACGGCAAGGCCGACCCATGCGTCAAGATTGATGTGCGTCACCTGCGAAACAATTGCACATGCCAGCACGGCGCCTGTGGCAAGAACATCGTTCTTGGAATCCTGGGCAGTCGCATGCAGTGTCTCGGACTCAATGCGATCGCCGAGTTTTTGGTTGAGCGCCGCCATCCACAGCTTAACAACCATCGAAAGCGCCAGGACTGCCACCAGGGCAAGCGAGAACTCGACAGGTTCGGGGTGGATGATGCGCTCAAACGAGGACTTCACCAGTTCAAGGCCAATGAGAAGCACGAGCGCCGCCACGACAAGACCCGAGAGGTACTCGTAGCGACCATGGCCGTATGGATGCTCGGGGTCGGCGGGCTTGCTCGCCAGCTTAAAGCCCAGCACGCTCACGATATTCGAGCTGGCATCGGACAGGTTGTTCATGGCATCCGCCACAATCGAAACCGATCCCGAAACCACACCAATTGCGCCCTTCGCAGCACAAAGCGCAACATTGGCGAGAATACACACCACGCCCGTCAACGTGCCCACGCGCGCACGGTCGCCCTGCGCACGTTTAACAATCCACTCGACCATCTACATCCGCCCCCACGGTACTACCTATATATCTATTGCTCAAACGGATTGTAGTGTAGCCACTTTGTCTCCCAGATACAAAGAGGCCGCAGCCCGCACGGGCCACGGCCTTGGAGCATGACAAAAGAATCGTCCTTTTGTCGCACAGGTTTATGCGCTTACTTCAGCAGCGCTCGCCACTGTTTCGGGCGAATCGGCTCCGTCCTCCGTCGCCTGTTCCTTCGTCGGCACCACACCAAAGCAGTAGCTCAGCGCCGCAGACACCGCAAATGCCGTGCCGCCGGCAGCGCAGCACCACAGCAGGTTCGAGATGCCGCCCGTGGCAAAGCCAATGACCATGAGGACATTCGTCATGCCGATGGTATAGGCCGTAACGTGGCCCACGGCCGCAACAAGGCCTCCGACGGCGCCGCCAATGGCCATGCACGTCAGGCACC